>JACDFK010000094.1 GCA_013815795.1 Candidatus Babelota bacterium
TTAGCACTGATGGTAAAACTGTTCTTACTGGCTCCTGGGATAAGACAGCTCGCCTATGGGATGTATTTACAGGTCAACAACTGCATATACTACGAGGACATACAAATTATATTACCTCAGTAGCATTTAGCCCTGATGGTAAAACTGTTCTTACTGGATCTCAAGATAGTACAGCTCGCTTATGGGATGTTGAAACAGGAAAAGAACTACATATATTACAAGGACATACACAAGGTATCACCTCAGTAGCATTTAGCCCTGATGGAAAAACTGTTCTTACTGGATCTGATGATTACACAGCTCGTTTATGGGATGTTGATACAGGACAACAGAGACACATACTACAAGGACATACACACCGTGTCTCCTCAGTAGCATGTAGCCTTGATGGTAAAACTGTTCTTACGGAGTCAGATGATAACACGGCTCGTTTATGGGATATATCTACAGGTCAACAGAGACACATATTACAAGGACATACCGCTTATATCACCTTAGTGAAATTTAGTCCAGATGGCCAAACCATTCTTACAGGCTCATGGGATAGTACAGCTCGTTTGTGGAAACAGCATCTGTGGAATAGCGAAACTAAGGAACTCTTTATAAAGTATTATCCACTGCTGCGCATGCATGGTTTATACTCACTTGCCGAAACAGTGCTAAAACTCTACCCTTCAGAACCCCATGAAGAAACGTACTTTGAAACTGCCTCCAAACTGTCTTGTAGTATCCAATAACTAAAAAGTATCATAGGTAAAGATAATAGCTCATGCAACATTATCGGTGATAGATACCCCTAGTTAATGGTGAGCTCGATATAAGGAATCTACAAAAAAGAATCGATTTCAAACTCTATGAAATCGATTCTTTCTCTATTCAAAACGGTTTTATAAAATTATGAAATTACTGGAACGATCTGACGTTAGTCTAAGCTCTACAAGCAGGAGAACTTAATCAAAAATTGGAAGACGTACTACCGTTGCTTCTGGGGCAAGAGCTTTAAGATGTCGTGTATAACGATCTTTTTTTATTAACACTAACAAAAAAATCTCTTATACTTTCCTTTACAAAAAGAATGTACAAAAAAAAGAATCGATTTCAAACTCTATGAAATCGATTCTTTTTATATTCAAAAAACGGTCTTCTAGAATTACTAAAATAAGATAAAGATCTGGTGTTAGACTAAGCTTTACAAACAGCTGTATTTAATCAAAAACTGGAAGACGTAATACAATCGCTTCTACGGCAAGCGCTTTAAGATGTCGTGTATAACGATCTTTTTTATTAACAATAGCAAAAAAGTCACTTATACTTTCTTTTAAAAAATAGATGCCCGTTAAGCCCATAACTGGGGCTGTGCAGTCAGCTTGAAAGCTTTCAAGTAATGGCATATAACGCTGCTCTGCAAAGAAAGAAAGTGCACTCTCTTTAGATGGAAGTGAGTCCATGAAAGATCCCTTCACCGGATTGTCATCTGCATCTTTTAAAGGCCCATTGATTGCCTCAATCTTACCCTTGATACTGTTTTCATACAAATTTTTAAGAAAAAAGGCCGCAAATGCAGCTTTCAGGCTTCCTTTTACCGCATACCCTAAATCAGCAAAACTAGTTGCATACAGATTTACGTACGTCTCTTTTGTTTTTTGTTGAGCAAGCGAAGAATAAAGTTTTTTATCTTGTGACCGAACATAAAATCCTGGCATTAAAAGTGATCTCAATCCTACAGGATCAGATGCTTTAATTGCGTCTATGATAATACCATCTGCAGCCCAGCTTAAGGAGCATGCCGATACAGCTACTATCCATATCATATTTCGTACATTCATAATAAGACCTTTCATTTATTATATTTATAATACAGCGTATCCCAAAACACCCGCCATTGCAATAGCTTTCATATACACTGATTAATCCTTCACGCCAAACTTTCCCTTAAAAATAAGTTCTTCAGTTTTCAATCGATCTGAAGGAATTTCTCTTTTTTGTAGCTCTAAGGGTAAGACCGTTACGGGTCCCTTTTTTCCTACCACAAACATCGCTTGTATATCATAAGAATCTGGCACTTCACACTCAATCCGAGCTTTATCATAATCAAACCCTTCAATTCCATGAACTACTAGATCCATTGCAAAGCCCTGTAAAGCAAGATTTTGAGTAGCAGCACCTGTATCAAAGGAATGAGTACGTGAGAACGTATTGTTATACTCAAATATTTTATGAGAAAGAACCAAAAGAGCTACAGCAGCATTTTGAGCCCATTCTCTATTAAAAGGTACCATAAGATTAAGAAACATCTCCCACTCAGGCATAGTGCGGGTCGCATATACAAAGCGCCAAGGCTGATGATTATACGAAGAGGGAGCCCACCGGGCCGCTTCAAATAAGGTAAGCAGTTCCTCATGTTCTAATGATTCCCCCGACATTGCACGAGGAGACCAGCGATTCTTAAGTAAATCCACTACATGATAATGCTTTTGCGAGTCACTCATACGTTATCCTTTTTTTAATCTATTTTGCATCGCTCCATAGATACTGCCAAAAACCAGTACTAACACTATACATTCAACTATAATTAGTCGTGAATTTGTAGGATCAAATGATCTTTTTAAGCCTAATCCGCTTCTAAAAGAATAGGCAACATACAACAACGTCACCATTGAGTAAAAAGCCACAAGAGATTTTACCATGGTAAGGCTACGCTTAGGAAAGGAAAATATGGCTATAAAACCCCCTATACCGACCAACCCCATCAAAGGAATAAAGAGCCACAAAGGCAATGGCCAAAAGAAAAATAGTATCATCTGATCTCTCTGCTACCCTTACGAGCACTGAACATAAAATCTATAACAAAATTTAATGCTTATCTCTTTTTTATTAATTTTACAAAAGCATATACTCTTACAGCAATAAAAACTTTTTTATTACATAATAAAAAAATAAATCATGAGATAATTAGTCTGCCCACGTTACTCTTTTCTTTCAATTTAAAGCAGCCCACAGTATAAAAAAGAGAAAATATAAAATTAGCCCCCGAACTTTTAATATTTTTCCTTAAAGAGATTTAACTATTTTTCACAATAAAGCAGTACATTAAAACCTTCTGCTAAAAACCCTACTGGAAAAACTGCTTTTGTTGTGCACACTTTCGGATCTAGATATAAAAAAATTAGGTATTAAAACATGCAAAAAACTTCTGCCTATTAAAAATAGACATTTAGCTTAAAAAAAGCAATACTAGTAATATATAAAGATAAAAAATTATAAAAACAACAAGTTAAAAATTATAAACAGATCCCTAAAAAAGGTGAATGACGAGTTTTTTTAACGTGAAAGAATATAGGGGATTGGTTTAACAACGGAATAATTTTGACAACTGTTACCCTGTTTTTTATAGTATTAATAACGTATTTACTATGATAATACTACTATTTTATGCATTATTATCGCATGGTATTGAAGATAATAAAATCGAAAAAGTTATCATAAAAATAAATTTAAAGAAAGGGAGTTCTCTTTTATGCTGCAAATATCACTTCACATGTTTACCAATCTCTTTGGAAATACAGCGGTGCTATTTACTGTTATTGGTCTTTCCTTTCTATGTAAACTTTCGATACTTTTTCTATGTTTAAAGTATATCTTGAGAGCTTCAACTAATCGTCTACTTTTTTTCCTCTTTATTCTTTTTCTCGCAACCGCTCTTTTTGACGATGCATGCCATATAATCTCATTGTATACACGTAAAGTTCTCTTAAGAGAGGGAACAATTCCGTGGATGGGATTTTTACAGCGAATAGATTGGGTCTTTTTTATGACTCAATACCAAGCAATAGCACTTTTCTTCGAATATCTCACTACTAAAAAAATTAAAATAGGCTTCTTAAATATTTTTTCTTGGGCTTTAAATGCGGTTATTTCTCTCTCCTGGCTCACTATTGCTTTTTATAAGTTCTATTACCTACTTTCTCCCGAGACCAACGCGCTCATTAAAATGTATGAGATCAAACTAACCCAGGTGGCCTATGGCTATTTGCCTTTCCTATTTGCACCCAAATTTTATACTATGTATAAAAAGATACAAACTCAAGAAATACCTACCATATTAAGTCATCAACTGCGATATTTAACAAGCTTTTTTATCCCGTACCTGATACTTGAAACCGTTAACTCTCCACATTCGTATCTTGGATATCTTTTTTCTTTAGCTTTGAACGGTGACTTTAGTATCCACTTCTTTTTCCCTTTGACTACGATGTTGTGTACCTATGCTATCTACTTTGTAAGTAAAAAGATGATGGGACTACGATTTTTAAACATAAAAAAGAACGTTGAATCAAAAGAGAAGTTTAATTTTCTCTCACAATTTAAAGATATTCTTGAACAGTTAAGTTATGCTACGGCGCTTAAAGAGCTTGCTCATCTTACGCAGACCTTTTTCCAGTCGGCCTTTGGCATTCCTTTAGGCAGAACGCGTCTCTATGTACGAAAACAATCGGAAGAAAAGGATGATTACGACTCGTTTGACGTGATAAATATAGGGGAGAAAGTAGAATACTTTATTGGCAAACAGGAAAACCAAAAGATATTACAAGAGCTAAAAAACTCAAAAATATTCATCCGTGATGAGATACATTTTAGTTATTTCTATGAAGAAGATACTTACAACAAAGAGATACTCGAGTTTCTCGAGAGCATAAATGCTGATATATTTCTTCCTATCTATGAAAGAAATACCATAACCTCCTATGTAATCGTAGAATCCAACTCCCGTCCACAGAAACTCTTTACTAATAAAGAACGAGATGAAATGCTTGTCTTTACGAGCTACTTAAGCAATATTATTAACATCTTAAAATATAGTAATATCGAAGCTCTTCATCAACGTCATAAGCAGTTGACCGAAGAGATCTATTTAAAACATCAAGAGATTAATCAGTACAAAGAAAGCATTCGTTCGTTTATGCGTTCAAGCAAAGGTCGAAAAATCGGTATTGTCTTTTATAGAAACCGCCGATTTATCATGGCAAATGATATCGCTCAAGAGCTTATAACTATAGATATTAATGTTGCGCTTGGTCATTCCTTAACACAAGCATTTAAAACGATCGCTCAAAAAGTCCAAGACTATAAAACTTCTCAATCACTTATAACGCGAGATGTTCAAGGCCAACGAATAGTAATTGCGGGAATACCAAGTCTTGAAGAAAATGCTA
>JACDFK010000032.1 GCA_013815795.1 Candidatus Babelota bacterium
GTGTAGACGATGTCTAGACAATGTCTAGACATCGTCTAGACGCTTTCGCCTGAGCCCCCGTTGAACTCTTTGTTACGAACCCTCATAGTTCACCAAGAGCATGAAAATCCCATTCCCTCTTAGTGTACCGTAAATTTAAAAAAACGGCAGAGCCCTTAATAGGAAACACAATGAATATCCTCCTATTGAAATTAAAACTTTTCAATAGATGTCTTCCAGCATCTCTTTCTTCTACACCTATAAAAAACAGACCATAGCTCTCCCGCATGTCAACTACATACAACTAAAAGTTTATCCGGCAGCCACAGGATAACAAAATAAAAATGAGGAAAGTACTCCACCCCACACTAGAATTCTATGTGAGAATCGCCTTATAATGAAAAACTACATACAGTTCAGGAATTAAAACTATAAAAATTGAATCGATTTTTACACACAGACAAAAGAGCCTCATAGCAGAGTCTAGCACCCGCCAGAAATCTGTTAAACCTCTCATACGTGCGGGGGTCATTTTGACTCAAATTGACTCAAAAAAAACAGATTTTATTCTTCGCGTCTCTATTTTCTTATAGAACTTTAAGAAGTCTTAAAACGACGACTATCAAAACAATAACGAGAAGAAGATATATTATGTCCATCATAAGATCCTTAGTTGAAATGTACTACAGTGAAACTATACGAAACGAATTGGTTTTAAAAAAACAAACTCTTATTTTGTATTATTACATATTTATGGCAGTAAAATCAAGAATTTTAGATAGAGCATTCCATACTTACCTCATAGTGCCCTGCTACTGAAGATATGAGAAAAATAGTCCTAGGCGATAAACTGAATCAGCGGCCTTTCTGATAGTGGATTACCTGAGAGTTTAGTTCGCGCAACACGCTTAACGAAAAATAGTAAAGGAAGAGGCAAAGCATTTCTTGGCGCTTTGCCTCTTCCTTTACTATGATAGAATAACTCTACGTTATTTTAGTGCTCGTTCGCCCACTTCTTTCAATATGTTGGCAGCAAGTTGTTTCTTTTGCCCTGCAGAGTTTGCGTTCCAAGAATAGCGAGCAGCCATTTTATCAATTAATGCTTGGAAAGGGTCCTCACTCTCAGAAGGTTCGTCTACTTCTATAAGCTTTTCTGGCTGAAAAAGCTTACGAATGTTTTGAAACTCATTTTCAACACCATACGGCTCTAGATCATCATACAAGCCGACAGAATATTGTACGTTATATGATGTTTCCATCTGATCAATAATACTGTTCACCGCACTACTGATTTCTCGTATAAATTGACGAAGAAAACCCTTTTGATACATAAGATGCTCATCAGAAATGAACAGTTGCGTCTTAGCAATGACACTATTTACTTCAAAAACCACACCGTTTATAAGCGACTCTGCATCTTCGATTTCAGATTTTCTGTCGGGACTCAACTGATCTTTCACAAAATGCATATGCCCTAGAATTTTTTCGGCATCTCGTACTAAGGAGTTAACCAACACCCTTAGATGATTTTTCATATGATTGTTGTTAAAATTGTTTTCTATTAACAACTCGTCTGAGCGTTCCATCCAACCCTTTAAACCTATAAGCACTCGACGAAAATTGCATTCTTTTTCTAAGACCCACAGTAAAGTCGCTGAACGGAATAAATAATCACTTGCATTACTTACTTTAGAAGAAAGCGGCCATTTCCATAAAAGGTTAGTAAGCAGTTTCGAACCAGAAGTAACAAACGCTGACTGAATCATGAAGGGGACATAACTATACAGTAGAGAGCCACCCGCAATCCCGGCAGATTTTAAATTACTCATACCACCTTTTAAATAATCAAGACCCCACTGCATATAACCTTTTTCTTCTTCTAGCTTTTCTTCAACCTTCTTTTCCGGAATATTTCTTAGCACTCTCTGATTAAGCTCATTAAACTCTTCGCGAGTTACAGGGCCTTCCTCCGGTTTTTCATTCCACTTATGATAAACTCTCCATGAAAAATAGGCTACTGCTGCACCGTATGCTGTATAACCCGCATAGGTAACAAAATCCTGCCGAGAAACACGCTCTTTTTCTCGCTTATTTAAATAGTCCCTAAACTCTTCCACTTGTTGAGCATCCAGCTTTTTAACAAGAGGGTTTTTCGAGTTAAAGCTCTCCATACCACATATCTGTCCCATACTTGCTACAAAAACAAGTAGAGCTCCTAAACGATTACCAATCATGATTTCTCCATTATTATTACGCTTGATACAACCGTTCAAGCGTTAGATTTCTAATTTAAAATAAACAAACGATCCCATCAAGTTTTTACCCTGCTTACCCATATACTTAGTATAAATACTTCGCAAGAAAAGCCCTATAAAACTATTTTAGGGATGTCTTCGGATACTATACTAAGGTGATAAAACTATAACTTACTCATTATAAATTGCTTTTTTTGAAAATTAAAAACTAAAAAAAGCAAAATTAAACTCAACCATGAGTGCTTTATTGTAGTATAAACGATTTCTCAGCATATAACAAAAGGCAGTTTTGTAAAAACCTTTTCCGACGTTTTCTTTACCCAAGAGCATTACACTCTTTATACCATTGACATTCCGCTTCTAATTAATTTTCCTTTTTAATAGAGCTGTAACTCTATTAAAAACACGGTAATACTTTCTAAACTCTCTCATTAAGAAGTCTCATTACCGTGCTTATGGACCTATTATCTATTAAAAGTGACGCTCAGCGCCCCTTTTAAAATCTAGTATCTTACAAAAACATCTTTTAGATTAAAGGGGGTAGTACTTTTTTTAAATAAGCACCTGTATAGCTCAGCGGTTCCGCTGCAACTTCATAAGGAGTTCCTTGTGCAACAATAGTACCACCCGCTTCTCCGCCTTCAGGCCCTAGATCAATCAGATAATCGACCGTTTTAAGAACGTCTAAATTATGTTCAATAACGATCAAAGAGTTCCCTTTATCAACAAGACTTTGCAATACCTTCAGAAGCTTTTCTGTATCACTTGCATGCAAACCTGTTGTTGGTTCGTCAAGCACATACAGGGTATTTATTCCACGCTTTGCCAGTTCACTTGCCAATTTAATTCGCTGAGCTTCACCGCCCGAAAGAGTTGTTGAAGATTGTCCGAGCTTAATATAATCAAGACCAACATCACATAAAAGTGAAAGCTTCTTATGAAGAATTTTATGAGCCTTAAAAAAGTCGGTTGCTTCTTGAACAGTCATATCGAGTACTTGAGCAATATTCTTGCCTTTGAAGGTAATCTCTCGAGTTTGAGCATTATAGCGAGTTCCTTTACAGACTGAACAGACCATAGTCACATCAGCAAGAAAATGCATCGAAATAGTCACAACGCCTTCTCCGGCACACTGAGAACAACGACCTTCTGAAACGTTAAAACTAAATCTTCCCGTTTTATATCCTCGAATCATACTTTCAGGCAAAGAAGCAAAAATCCCTCTAATTTCATCGAAAAGCCCTAAATACGTTGCAGGAGTTGATCGAGAGCTTCTGCCAATAGGCGTTTGGTTAATTACTACCAAATTATCGATAGACTCAATTCCTTCAATCTTTTCACGGCCGGCAAACATATCTTTCATCCATCCCGGAACCATTCCAGGAACCTTTTTAAAGCAATGAGTAAGTGCTGGAACAAGCTCTTGCATCACAAGAGTACTTTTTCCTGAACCAGATACTCCCGAAATGCCACATAAGACTTTTAAAGGGAATCGTACTGTAAGGTTTTTAAGATTATGCGCATTGATATCACGAAGAGTAATATAGCCTTGAGGCTTGCGCACCTGGAGAGGAACTTTAATAGAACGAGCTCCCGATAAATAGGCACCGGTCAAAGAGAGTTTATTTGCAGAAATTTCTTGAGGGGTACCAGTCGCCACCACATTACCTCCATGAATACCTGCAGCAGGACCCATATCAATAATGTAATCTGAGCTTAACATGGTATCATTATCATGTTCAACCACTACAACCGTGTTCCCAAGATCCCGGAGTTTATGAAGTGTTTTGATAAGACGATCATTATCTCTTTGATGCAAACCAATACTTGGCTCATCAAGAATATATAAGACGCCACTTAAAGCCGATCCAATTTGTGTTGCTAAACGTATTCTCTGGCCTTCTCCACCCGATAAAGTACGAGCTGTTCTATTTAAGGAAAGATAATCAAGACCCACATCACACAAAAAGCTAAGCCGCGAAGCGATTTCTTGTATCAACCTATCGACCACTGCAATCTCTGCGGGGGTAAACTCACTTTCTTTAAAGAAGATCACTAAAGCCTTTATGGAAAGTTGGCATAACTCGTAAATGTTTTTGCCCTTTATAGTAACTGCTAAAGCCGCTTTATTAAGTCTCTTTCCCTCGCATTCAGTGCAGATAACTTCTTGCATAGTGTGATATCGATCATTATCCTCATTAATACCCGTATAGTTTTCAT
This sequence comes from Candidatus Babelota bacterium, assembly GCA_013815795.1. Taxonomy (GTDB): domain Bacteria; phylum Babelota; class Babeliae; order Babelales; family Babelaceae; genus PRDV01. The sequence goes on from JACDFK010000032.1 coordinate 4,455, forward strand.
ACAGCATTCCTAGCCCATGACATCTCTTGCAGGCACCTATAGGAGAATTAAAAGAAAATGAGCGAGGCTCTAACTCAGGAAAAGAAAAAGTACATTGCACACACATACGAGCTGCGGCATAGAGATACTCTGTTTCTCCCACAATAACTTTGCATACCCCAACGGCTAAAGCAAAAGCTCGCTCCACGCCCTCTTGTAAGCGCGCCGAATCTTCCAGAGTCACTTCACAAGAATCCAACAATACATCGATTGTATGCCGTTCAGTTTTTTTTAATTTAAGTAAACCAATATCTTCGATTTTTTTAAAAGTATAGCGTTGACCATCTATAGTATAGCGGTAATATCCTGCAGAAAAGAGCTTTTCAAGTTCATGAACAAACTCACCTTTTTTATGCATTGCTAAAGGGGCTGCTATAATAACAGATGAACCCAGAAAATGAGTTTTTAACAACGTAGCAACCGTATCTGGTTGTTCTGCTGAAACCGGAATGTCACATTTAGGACAGCTTAAAACACCAATTCTTGTGAATAAAACTCTCATATAATCATACACTTCAGTTATAGTGCCCACTGTCGACCGTGGATTATGACCTACCGTTTTTTGATCGATCGCAATAGCAGGACAAAGCCCTTCAATGCTGTCAACATCAGGTTTCCTAGGTAGTCCCAAAAACTGTCGAGCATAAGAAGATAATGATTCGATATAACGGCGTTTACCCTCTGTATATAATATATCAAGAGCAAGCGAACTTTTACCTGAGCCTGACGGGCCCGTAATAACCGTTAACGAATCCTTTGGAATATCAATAGAAATATTTTTAAGATTGTGCTCTCGTGCACCCACCACTTTAATCCAATTATTCTTTTGCTTATTCATATTATTCTTCCGTTCAAAGTACTGCTTATACATAACTTTTTTATCATCTCATACTTTATTATAGCATAATATAAATATTTTTAAAGAAAAATGTTTATATTTGAATTCTCAAAAAAATCCTCCTAAAGATCTCCCCTGTATCTACGCTAAAATACTACTTATGACGGCTTTCTTACTACATAAAATTTTAAAACTTTGTCCCCGAGAAGCTCATGTAGAATCTTCTCATCGCAATACTATTGAACCATCCTAGGCTTGCAAAGCAGATCCATAAGTTACTCACACCATAGCTAATAAAGGGCAACGGAATTCCTACAATAGGCATAAGACCCATAACCATGCTCATATTAACAATAGTAGAGAATACAATATGAATCACCAGCCCTGTGGCCAAAAGCTGTGCAAAAAAATTCTGAATAGTTCCAATAACATAAAAAAGGCGTATAAAGAGAACACTATAGAGAAAAATAACGATAAGAGCGCCTAAAAATCCCCATTCTTCACATATTACTGCAAAAATAAAATCGGTTCTTCCCTCAGGCAAAAACATAAACTTATTTTGAGTCCCTTTTAAAAAACCTTTTCCTGCAAGACCGCCTGAGCCGATTGCAATCCGAGACTGTTCGATCTGATACCGCTCTTTTTTAGTATCCCCTGCCCCCAAAAAAACCTTGATTCTGTTCTGTTGATAGGGCCTTAAACAGCTCCATAAAACAGGTGCGGTAACCGAACAGCCTATAAGAGCTGCAATAAAAAATTTCCTACGAAGACCGGCAAGCCATAAAAGAATAATTCCTGAAAGCAAAACGATAAGCGCGGTCCCGAGATCTGGCTGTTTTCTAATGAGAAAAAAGCTCGTTCCTAATATAAAAAAAAGAGGCAAAAAGTCTGAAAATGTAAGCGCCGAAAGCTCTTTTTCTTCAGTAAACAGATAGTAGCTAATGAAAGAAGGCAAAAACAGCTTCGTTAATTCCGACGGTTGAAATTTCGTAATACCTATATTAATCCATCGTTGGGCACCCATACCTATACTACCTTTAATAATAGTAAAAATTAATAAGGCTATAACGAGAAAATAGAGAAAATAACCTGTTCTTTCCAGTGTCCTATAATCGACCGCACAGAAAATAAAATAGATAATAAGCCCGGTGATAATTCCAAACAGCTGTTTTTTAAAAAAAAGAGAATAAGGTAGATCTGGCCTGTAGGTTGCACTAAACACAAAAAGCAACCCAAGGGTTGCTAAAATGAGTACAACAAAAAAACTTATCCAATCAAATGAACGTATATATCTTTGGTCAATAAGCCACATAAGTACCAGTGGTCGGGGCGGCCAGACTCGAACTGACAACCCCTCGCTCCCAAAGCGAGTGCGCTACCAATTGCGCCACGCCCCGACAATCTTTAATAGTTTACATAAACACTTTAATTTTGCAACTATATTTTGGGGTGAATGGTGGGATTCGAACCCACGGCCACCAGAGCCACAATCTGGTGCTCTACCAACTGAGCTACATCCACCATGAAATATACATTTACAGTATAGGCTATATCAAGAGAATAATCAAAATTATTTTAAAATCACTATGATTTTGAAATAAAAACCACTTTTATACTACATTTTCCCTGCAGTTTACATGCTAGTATAGCATTAAGTCTTGTTAGTTTTATAACAGTATAATTATTAACTAAAGCTTAAAGGGTATCTATCACCGAGAATTTCGCACAAGCTATTTTTTCTTTACCTGGGATATTTTTAAGTTAGTGGATACTACATGACAGCTCTGAGGTCTCCTCTAAGTCCATTTCTTCTGTTGAATCTAAAAGAAAGAGTTCTTCATCAACGACCATCTCTTCTTGATGTTCTAAAAGGGAGAGTTCTTTGTGTGGTTGTGTGGTTACTCCAATTAGTTGAGCTGAAGGTGATGTAGAACAATCCGAAGAGTTAGTTTCAGTAATTTGGAGGTTTTCAACGTGCGGAGGGTTAAGTTCTAACAGTATTTAGGGAAGAGAATGTAAACCATGGCTGCGCAGCAGTGGATAATATTTTATGAAGAGTTCCTTAAAATACATTATCTATTACCTGAATGGATTTCATACTACTTAAATCGAACTGACGTTAATAGACCACTGCTCCTATCCGTATTGTCAACCACCTCAGTCTGTGACTGACTAAAGTACCTCACTAGCTTCAATAGATAATTTTCTTGGAAAAGGTTAAGAAGCACGTAAACAAAAAATCGATACATAAAAAAACAATCAGACCATAAAAGAGAGGGCTGCCCACATTAGACAGCCCTCTCTTTTATGTACGTGTATAAATTCTTGATTAAAGAAAAAAGATTAAAACTATAAATATCAGCTGTGTAAGCTTATTTATTTATAATAAAGCTTAAAACTTTCTCTTCGTTCTAAAAATACAAAAAGTTATACTCAAACCATACAAAGCTATTCTCGTAAAACGTACAAAAAAAGTCAATTTTTAAGCATTCATCCGTTTATTTAAAAATATTTCTCTCTACAGTAATAAAAATATCGTTTTGAGGCTTTCCTCGAGCCAACGAAATACCATAAAGCCACAAAGCATATACCAATAAAGCGCTCAATTCTTAAAGCTATTCGTCATTTATCGTAAATAGGTTTCATTATACCTACCGGGAAGCCTCTTGATTCTTTAGCTTCTTATGATTTAAATACATTCCACCTAGGCTTTTGCGAGTTACCTATCATCTGAAAACCAAGAGTAATGATGGCAGAAATTGAGTACTCGACAAAACTATGAAGTCTAACATGATTGCGGCACTTATTCTTGTGAGCAAGAAGAACAATCTGATTACCTAGTGGCGAAAATTTCCTTTATAAGGACCTTAAAATAACACCTTCTGGAGCTGTTATGAGTAATTTCATTGAAGGAATACATTTTTGCATGAGAACTCTTGTTTATAAGCCTTCTCTACAAGCTTCAACAAAAATAGGCATTGTAATCTGCATGTCTGTCAGATGTTATTAAAGAAAAATAAGCCCCACAAGCTTCTATCAGCCTATTGGGTCGATTTTTGATGAAGACGCCATTGCTTTATTCTCCCCTTTTTACACGGAACTTCAAAGCATAAGCTCTTCAATGAATTAATCACAGGAATATATTACAAACTAACGGATCACTGTGTTTACAGAACCCTTTTATCATTTATACCCCACTTTATTCTATAAATTTTTATCACGACTAAAACTTATTTACTCCTTGTGGCAAAAATCAGCTCTAGTATTTAAAGCACTAGATATTAGCCTAAATGAGAGTAGACTTAGAGGTATAATTACTCAAAAATAAGAGGTCCTTATGTCATTTGATGAAAACAACCCTCTCTTTCTTGTTCCCGAAACACCTGAAGATAAACAGTTCGACTTTCATCCTAAAACATTTGAGCAGTATCTTGGTCAAAAAGAGCTCAAAGAAAAGCTCTACGTGTATACTACCGCTGCTCTCATGAGAAATGAACCTCTTGATCATCTTTTGCTTTTTGGCCCTCCAGGACTTGGTAAAACAACGCTTGCTCAAATTATGGCTCATGTCATGAATACAGGAATAAAAATCTGCTCAGGCCCTATGCTTGAACGGACAGGAGATGTTGTCGCCCTTCTTACTGCATTAGGGCCACGTGATATTCTTTTCATTGATGAGATTCACAGAATACCAACCGCCGTAGAAGAGGTCTTATATAGCGCAATGGAACATTTTAGAGTAGATGTTATTATAGGACAAGGAGCTGGTGCTCAGTCTATAAACATTCCTTTAAGTCCCTTTACGCTTATTGGAGCAACTACGAAGGCGGGAATGCTTTCAGCTCCCTTAAGAAGCCGTTTTGGTATCATTGAACGATTAGAATTTTATCAAGATGAAGAGCTTCAAGCTATTATTCTTCAAAGTGCTGAATTTCTGGGACTAGACCTCTCGGCTCATGCAGCTACAACGCTTGCCAAAGCAGCCCGAGGAACCCCTCGAATCGCAAAAAGGATAGTTCGAAGAATTCGTGATTTTACCCAAGTATTACATAAACAGCCTACCGATGATGTCATACAACAAGGACTTGCGTTTCTCTCAATAGATGAAGAAGGACTTACTCCTGTTGATCATATGATATTAAAAGTATTAGTGAAAAACTTTAATGGCGGCCCTGCGGGAATTGAAACTATAGCGTCTCTTGTTGGGGAAGATTCAGAAACTTTAGAAGAGGCGTATGAACCGTTTCTCATGAGAAAAGGATATCTTGAAAAAACATCGCGAGGTCGACAAATTCCTCCTAATAAGATAGCCTACATAAAAGGCAAATTTCTTGGACAACTCTCTCTTTAATAAAGGAGCTACCATGTCGGGTCACTCTAAATGGTCTACTATTAAACACAAAAAAGCAAAAGAAGATGCCAAACGGGGCAAACTTTTTACAAAATTGATTAAAGAAATCTCGGTTGCGAGCCGCGTCGGTGGTGGTGATCCTGAAGGAAATCCACGGCTTCGACTCCTGTTAGACAAAGCTAAAGAGATCAATATGCCGCTTGAAAACTCGATGCGAGCAATAAAAAGAGGAACCGGAGAGCTTCCTGGTGTTACCTATGAACGGTATAACTATGAAGGATATGGGCCTGCAAATGCTGCTGTTATAATTGAAGTACTCACCGATAACAAAAACAGAGCAATTGCTGAACTTCGAGCTCTCTTTACACGTAAAGGCGCTACTATTGCAGAAAGTGGTGCTGTAAGCTGGATGTTTGACAGATTAGGAGTAATTAGAATAAGCAGTGAAGGGCACACTGAGGATGGACTTCTTGAACATCTGCTTTCGTTAGAGGTGAAAGATATCTCTAGTGAGGAAAACGTTTTTGTTATCAACTGTGATGTAAAGGCACTCGATGAGATAAAATCTGCCCTTGTAAGACTTGGATACAAAGTAGAAAGTGCAGAAATAGAATGGGTACCGAAAAACACTATGCAGCTTGACTCCTCTGCTGAAGAAAAAATGTATGAATTTTTAAATGCACTTGAAGATTTAGATGACGTCCAAAACGTCTATACCAATTTAGGATAACGTTACAATGATTACCAGTATGACCGGTTTTAGTTCAAGCATAATAACCATTACACAAAATCCATCTCCTGAAAGCCCTAAAAAAGAGGTCTATCTTGCTTTTTCATTAAAGACTCTAAATTCTCGTTTTTTAGAGGTTAACTGTAAGCTTCCTTATAGTCTTGCGTTTCTAGAAACCGAATTAATTAAATACTTTAAAAAAAGGCTTTCAAGAGGTACTGTTCAATTCTCTATTTATATGAGCTCTCAATCAGCTTTAACAGGAACCATTGAGCCTTCATTATCCACTATTGCAGGTTACCTTGCAGCAAGCAAAACCATTCAAGAGACTTTTAACGTAGAGGGAGCTCTCACATTACCGGTTCTTTTAAATCTTCCCAATGTTTTTGAAACCCGAGAAGCGCCCTTAGAAGAGCGTTTTATTGAGAGAATAATGGCCGAAATAGATTCGCTTACAGACGAATGTATTAAAACCCGAATTCAAGAAGGAAAAAGCCTTGAAAAGGACCTTCTAGAAAGAGTCGAGAATATACAAAATTATATGAGTGAAGTAGAGCCTCAGACAAAAAAGGTCATTGAGCAAAAAAAAGAACATCTTTTTGCAACGCTCCACGCTCTTTTAAAAGAAACAAACCAAGAGACTATCTCAGATGTCCAAACTTCATTTATTTACAATCAGTTAGAAAAACTTGATATTCATGAAGAGATTGTTCGTACCAATAATCATCTACAAAGGATACACGCTATTATAACCTCATCTGAAGCAGAATCTGGTAAAAAACTTGACTTTACTCTTCAAGAACTGTTTCGAGAAATTAACACGATCGCCTCAAAGTGCCAGGATAGTCTTATAAGCAATCTTTCCATTAATATAAAGGTCGAGCTTGAAAAAGCTCGAGAACAGACCCAAAATGTCGTCTAAAAAAGTTCCTCGTAATGATACTATCCTTTTATGATAGTATCATTACAGAATCTTCATCTTTCTCCCTTCAAAAAAAGAAAAATTCAGGACAACTAACACCCCTTACGTACTCTTTCATACAACAAAATCCTACGAGGAACCAGTAGTAGAAACTACTACTCATCGTGTGCTTCAAAAAAGCCTTCTACCCCTAAAATTCCAATCTCTTGATTTTTTGCTCAGTAAGATGAGTATAGTAACAGAGTAGTTTCATCATCCACTCATAACCGGGAAGGGTTATCGTGAATTCAAAGGTTTTTTCACTCGCGCTCCTTATCGTATCTCCGCACTTGATGCAGGGAAATACTACTCTTAAGAAAGTATGCGAACAGTACTCTCACTGTATAGACGCGCCTCGTTTGGGTTCAGAAAATGAAAACAAACCCGCTGCAGCACGAAGAATCGCAGCTACCTGTAAAAGAACGCTACAACAAAAATGTTATGACATAACACGTGAAAATAATGGTGATGAAAAACGAGTTCCCTTCTTTTGCGCAAACTACTGCAAAGGATTACAACATAGCCCCGTTACAGGACTTTTAACGGAAGAAGGACAACTCAACTACCAACGACTTTTAAAAGCTCTTTCCACAGGAAAACAGGAAGATTGGAATGCTATTGAACGTGCACCCAAATCACTCAAATTTGCTAATCCTCAAGGAGCTTTTACGTTCAGCCTGGAAGGGGCAGATTCGGCATCAATTAGACTCCCTCTCTTTCCCCAACTATCAAGTCCTGAAGCTGCCGCACAGATACTTGAACTCTATTGGATGGCATTAAGCCGTGACGTTTTTTTTAATGATTATGGAACCGGACTAAGAACAGACTCGAACGGCACAGGCGGCTCATTAACCAATGATGCAGCACGCTATTTACAAGCTCTGGGCTCTGCATATACAGGTCCGCGAAATCAGTTGGGCGTTGTCGATGCTCACGTTCTTTTTAGATGCAAAGCTCAAGGAAGCCTTATCGGCCCCTATATATCTCAATTTTTCCTTTTACCGCTGCAAAAAATCTCTTATTCCCTATTTCCTGCAAGTTTAGGGCTTACAAACTTACACAAAGCACCCTTTATAATTGAAGATCAGACGCAACCTATTGCAACCCCTCATAAGGACTTCAATGTTCTTTTTGCAGATTTCGTTGAACTTCAAAACGGACAAATTCCCAATACGTATACGAGTACCGACTATGACCCGACCGCCAAAAGATTTATCGTAGATGGCCGAGATATAGCAAGCTATGTACATTTTGATCATCCTTATGGACCTTTTTATAATGTCTTTAATATATTAGTTGCATTTGGTTTTCCTCTTTCTTCATTTAATCCCTACTTTAACGGCTCAATCGTAAATGAAGGAAGCTTCTTTTCTCTTGGATGGGCGCAGGTTGAAGCACTTATTGCAGGAGTTTCTATAGAAGCATTAAAAGCTTGCTGGGCACACAAATGGCGTGCTCAACGCGTTTTACGTCCTGAGGCTTTTTCAGGGATCATTCAACATTCCGTTGCCACAAAAACAAATGAATTTAAGCTAGACAGCTCTATTTTCACTCCTCATGCTGGCATCAATCTCCTTGAACGCACCAGACAACATAATATACAACAAGGAGCAAACACGGTGTTACTCAGTCAAGCGTATCGTGAAGAAAGCCCGCTTCACCCGGCATACCCCTCCGGTCATGCAACGACTGCAGGTGCCTGTGCTACGGTCCTTAAGGCTTTCTTTGATAACTCAGTAAAAATAAAAACACGAAGCGTGCCCGTAAAACCTGATCCAATGGATCCCGCAAAGCTTATTCCTTTGGTACATGAAGGGGAAGACGACATGACCGTTGCTTCCGAAATCGATAAGTTTGCCTGTCATATAGGGGTCGGTCGAAACTTCGCAGGTATTCACTATAGAGCAGACTTAGAACAAGGACTTCTTCTAGGAGAACAAGTTGCTCTTAAATATCTTCAAGATCACGCTGCTACTCAAACAGAACAAGGATTCCAAGGATTTGTCCTTACAAAATTCGACGGAACCCAAGTCAGAGTAACTGCAAAAGCGATTACTCCTTTCTAGAAACAGCATAACAAAGTCTCTGGAAGATAGATTCTGTCTTCCAGATAGAGTTATTACGACTCTCCTACCTTTTTATAAACATGGACCTCCTAAAGAATATCTTTTTCCTGTAACGTTTGTGCCTCTTATTCTCTTAAAACTGCTGTGGAAGTAGTCCAAGGCGCACGACTAACACAGATTTTCTTAAAAATCCCCCTTATACGTGCGTATCTCCCTGCCACTTTGTCCTTGGCTATCTAAAATGAAACGACTATTAAACAGCGCCTTTTATGCAAAAAAAATTAGACTTATTAAAAAACTATACTATAATAGAATTATGTGGGCCTGAGATGAGCTACGTGCATCTTACAAAAAAAGACACAGTTAGAGAAAAAAATAGTAAAAAAAATAGTAAAAAAGAAAGATTCTATGAATACTCTCAAGAAAATAGTATTAAGCATACCATTCGCTTTTATAACCTCAACACTCTGGTGCATGAATCAACCCTTAAAGAGCCGTGAGATCGACTATTTAGGTGAAACCGTTCCTAATAAAACGATAGCTATTGCCTATAAAGGCGAAGACATCATTTTTTATGAAAAAATAGTTGATGAATGTTCCACTGACTTTAAGACAGTCGAGATTGGACGAATTTCAGGTCCTGATTATTCCCTACAAAACCTATTGCAGTTTATCCGATGGGGAGTAGACGTCCCGGTCGATATTAAATATTATATGGCCGACTTTCTTAGAAAACTCATCATTAAGGACAATATAACTTTTTATCTCAAGCCGACAATGCAGTTTGTAGGGCACTCAAGCCCGGTCACAGCAGTTGCATTTTCTCCAGACAATACCACCTTTCTAACAGGTGATTCCAACGGCATCATTTGTAAACAGGATATTTTAACAGGAAAAGAGCTTCTGAGATTTAATACGGAAAATACTCGTTTTATTGAATTTAGTTCGAATGGCACAGCTGTACTTACCCAAAAGGAACGTAGCACATCTGCAAATCTATGGGATATTTCTTCACAAGGAAAGTTCTCTTTATCAGGACTTTCAAAAAGTTCTTTAGCATGCTTTAATGGGAGAGGCGACACAGTTCTGGCTCGCTCAAAAGACAATACACTGCTGATTTTTGATACTAAATCGGGAAAACAAGTAGGTGTATTAAACCAAGAGAATATACACCTGGGCGTATCAAGCCCCGACGGAAAAACTATTTTTACCGATTCCTTTGATGGAACTGCCCTCCTCCATAAACCTTCTTCTACAATAGAGCTTCAAAGCAAGCCTGGCTATGTGAAACTGGTAGTATTTAGCCCTGATAGCGCCCTTCTTCTTACCGGAACAAATCCCGGCCAAACTGGAGGAACATATGAAGAATCGATTCGTCTGTGGGATACAAACACCGGTGAAGAACTATGCAAGCTCCCCCATACTACTTTAGTCTATTGTGCTGCATTCAGCTGCGATGGGAAAAAGGTTGTTACTGCATCGAGCGATAAGATAGTCCGTTTGTGGGATACCACAAGTTCAAAACTCTTATTAGAGTTAAAAGGACATTCCAATTATATCTTTATGGTGTTATTTAGCCGCGATGGGAAAAAAATCTTTACTGCAGCATGGGATAAAACGGTGCGGCTATGGGATAGTATAACAGGAGAGGAACTCGTGCAACTTGAACATGCGGACTCTTGTGAATCTATTGCTTTTAACGCTGATAACACCTGTATTCTTACAGGATCAAATATCGGGATAACACGCTTCTGGGACCTGATCAAGTGCGAAGACTGTACGTGGATTAAAGAGAAATCCAATCATATACAAACGTGGTTTCTTGCCAAAGCTTCACAATCAAAAAAAATAAATGGATGCTATATTATTGAAAAAAACAGTCTAGAACATTTGATATATTTAGGATTACCAGACTATGTTCAAGACTCGTTAAGAAGCAAGTATGGTCTGTTCATTCTTACCAACGATTGTGAAATTAACAACAGATGTACAAAATAAGTCTTTGATAATCTCAATAACACCTGATTGTACTCTAAAATGATCCCAATGCGGGGGCACATCCCTATCGAGCCCCCGCAAAATAAAATAAAAAGCAGTTCACACAATTCCGACACTGCACTCTAAGGACAGACAAGATAAGCAACGTGTCGCCAGCAAAGAAAGCCCTTGCAAAAAGCCTTACATACAATTCTGATTTTAAGTTTTTATTAAGCATTAGAAGGACAATTTCTTCATGGTTGATTGCATAAAAGTAAAAAAATACTATACTTATCTTCATAATCAGTATTTTTATACATACTTTATTTTTAAATAAAACTCTATCGTGGTTATATGACTGTTTTTTCTCTACTAATAAAAATTATTAGAGCATCCTGGGTAGTAAAGTAGTATTAATACACTTTAAAATATAATGTTAAAATATAATGTATGTATTCGCATAAGAAAGTTACTGTGAGTGGTTGAACTACCCCTAAACAGAAACATATTTTTGCCAAAGATTTTTACCATCAGATCTCAACAAAATAAAAACAATGAGTACTAGGAACTTTATGAACTATTTAAGACACCCCTTTCCATTTTTTGCTCTTCTCGCTCTCTCTTTAATGGGCGTAAATATCCACAGTATGAAAAGAAGTAATTCCCATCTTGATCAAAAATATGACATACTCCCAGGTCAACAAAACGAACATAATAATTTTACCCGTTCTACTAGTCTTACAGAAAATAGTACTAACCCTGGTTATCAGGGCATAACTGCAACTAACGCAACCCGCTTTCCTCTTACTGAAAGGTCAACAAATTTCTCCGACTCATTGCCTAGTTTCCCTGCACCCACCTTTTTACCCCCTATCAGACCACTATCCAATAATAACGGGCCTAATTTTTGGGATACCCACACAAACCCACAGCCCCACATAACGACACTAAAGGCGAACGAAGAGATTAACTTTGCTTCTGGGAAAACCTCAAATGTAATGAATAGTCCATACAGTTATCGACTATCTGGTCTCAATTTAAATGATTATCGTCCTCATGTCAGAGAAGCAGTATATAGCCCCGATAAAACAACTGTTCTTACACTATCTCACAGTGGCGAAGCAATTCTCTGGAATGCCGGAACCGGATTTCCATGCTTTACACTTCCTAGTTACTATTGGAAAGTTCAGTTTTACTTTGATGGAACAACGATCATTACAGGATCATTAGAAGGAATAATATCTCTTATTGATGTGCAAACAGGAGATTCTTTACAACAACTACAAGCACATAGCTCGCCGATCACTTCAATTAAATCTAACCATGATGGTATTTTTACACAAGCACAGGATAAAAGCATTTGCTATATACAGGTCACAAAAAACAAACAAAAACTTTCTATAAGCTCCTTTAAAACCACTCACGCAGGTAGGGATATAACGTTATGGGATAGTTTAACGAATCATATAAATACTAGAACAGAGAAACCATTGACGGCACATACACCAAGGGGGTTCACACAAAACAGCGACCCTTCAATTAATTTACTAACTAATCTATTCACAATGGCAAACCCTACATCGAACCAGAACTCTGCTATCACCTTAAAGACGTACCGTTCCAGAGTTAATATAATTCATATGGTAGAGAGCCCTGATAAAACAACTGTTCTTACCCTATCTCCCGAGGGCTCAGCAAATCTCTGGGATTCTGCAACCGGATCTCTAAAGTTTACTCTTCCTAGTCGCTATTGCAAAATCCAATTTTATTTCGATGGAACAACAATCATTACAGGATCCGCAGCAGGAAAAATATCTCTTATTGATGTACAAACAGGAGATTCTTTACAAGAACTACTACTACATACCTCGCCGATCACTTTAATTGAATCTAACTCAGATGGTATTTTTACAACTGCAAGAGATAAAAGCATTTGCCATATAAAGATTACAAAAAACAACCAAAAACTCTCCATAATCTCTTTTAAAACGACTCCACCAGGTAATAATCGAGCATCACATAATAATTCAACGAGTCTTGTAAATAATCGCATGCAGAGACCATTGACGGTACACACCCCGATGGGACTCACACAAAATATCAATGCACCAAGCAATCTACTTGACTTTCCCCGTCCTCCCTTGAACCAAAAACCGGCTGGTACCTTAGACACATACCAATCTGATGGACCTATGATTGATATACTCTATAGTCCTGATAGAAAAACGTATCTTACAAGAACACAACAAGGCACCGTGTATCTTTGGGACGCAGCTCGAATGGCCATCAACTCTTCACTATCTGGAAAATATTCAACCGCTGTATTTAATTTTAAGGGAACAAAGATCATTACTGGATCAGATGACGGACTAGTCTCTTTTTGGGATAGTAGAATCACTTTTTGGGATACTAACACAACAAAATTATTAAAACAAAGCCGAGTATGTACAAGCCCTATCAGCTCTATAACCGTAGGTCCTTCTCAGATTCTTATAAAATCAGAAGATGGCCATAGTTACGAGATTACCGAGGAAGCGGACAGGCCGTCAGTAATTGATCCTTTTTTTCTTCCTCCCTTCTCTCTTTCTCAAGGTACAAACACACAGTTACAGGATACTAAAGCGGGAAATCAGGTGGGGGGAAACAATCTAAATGAATCAAAAAATAATACTATTATTAAC
>JACDFK010000033.1 GCA_013815795.1 Candidatus Babelota bacterium
TAAGATATTTGCACTTATTGCCACAGTAGCCAAATTTCCAGGAAAAAGCTTAGAGCAACTTGACTATTTTTTTAATTTACATCCCGCCAAAAAGAAAAGTTTTTTCAGCAAAAAGGGACCTTTCAACCGATCTATAGGACCGGCATATATAAAGGTTTCTCAAATTCTAGGCCAACTTTATTCAGTTGAAGATTATTTCAATTTAATGGATTGTTACGACCAAAAATTTACCAATGCTGCAGACAACCCTCTATTTATGTCTCTTAAAAAGAAGTGGACGCAAGCGAAACAAAACACCTCCCTCAATTTAAAGCTACATTGTAATAATGATATAAAGTTAACACTTCAAGAGATAGTTTTACGAACTATTTTAGAAAAAAAATCATTTTATTTAGGGGTAGAGTATTTTAACACCTTAGCACAGGCTCCCATTCTTATTATCAAAGAATTTGATGATTGCTCCCTACTCGTTGAAACTATGAATTCCTATAATAAAATAGTCTTTTTTTATCAATTTAGTATGACAAAGGAGTTTATAGACACTTTAAAAGAAAGCGGATTTAACAGTTTCTGTAAAGGCCTTTTACCACATGCTCATGAAGTTCAGGCCCTTATTATGAAAGAAAATATTTTTTCTGAAAATGACTTAACCGATTTTTTTACTACCATTACTGGCAGACAAGATGAAACAAGCATTCATAATGATTCACAAAAAGATTATACAAAAGCAGCTAAACTTTTTTACTTAGATACTAATTCAGATTATTTTTCTGATAAACCTCTACACGACTTCTCTTTAAAAGTTTGTCAAAGTTGTAACCAAACACTAAAAAAATACAATGCTTTTGCCTCCACAGAAAAAGGTATCTACTGTTCATCAAACTGTTTATTTAACACACTCTTTAGGGATGAAAAAACTCAGTATAAACTCTCTTTATTACTTGACGATACTCATGTTCTTACCAACGATGAAAAACTTATACTCAGGCAATATGGTGCTCTATGCTATTTACGAACTGCCGTGCTTATGCCCTCTGTTGCTCAAGAATATGGAATAGTATATCAACTTGAACTTTCAAGCATCATCAACGCATTAGAGATCATCGAAAAGACTGCGAAAGATAGGATGAGCCTCTGGGGACAAACAGTTGAATTATGCTCCTACTGGGGAATCAAGCTCTCAGATCTTAAGCTATTCTTAAGCGTGTATAAAATGATGAAACAGAACTATGTTCAATCTCTTTTAAAAGATTCCTTACACAAATCATATAGCGCGTTGGGTGCACAGCAATGGACTCCTTTTGATGAAAATGGTTGTTGCACAAAGCTTCAAAAAACAGCATATACGAACATAAAAAAAGCACTTACTCTTTCGGATGATACTAAAGACATTTCTCTCCTTTTTTTATATAAGGAACTTATTGAACGCATTAATAAACGAGTAGGGCTCCCTCTGGACTCTATCGAAAGCTTACTGGTAGTCACACATCATCATCAAAACTTAACAGACATCCTTGAATATATTGGCTATAGAGATAATCCACTCATTTTTATAAAAAAAAATAAAAAAAACAAAGACATTTCACTTTCTACCAGGAATGATTTTTCATCTAATGACGAGAGTTCGCACGAGGAAACTCTCATCACACAATCCCCGCTACCATGCAGCTTACAAACAACCATTCACTCAAATGATGTAGGTTTTACTACTGTGCAACACAAAAAAAGGAAACTAGTACGAACTATCACCTCATCGTTTGCTGGATGCAAGCCGTATACTATTTCCCTTTTTAAGGCACGAAACTTTGTACCTCAAGAACTACTAAGCGCTCAAGTAATCTGGAAAAACTGCACAGATACCGTTGAATCTTGCCGAGTAAAACTGCTCTTTGCTCTTGCCGATACCTTACAAGAGCAAAAGCCTCTTATAAAACTCAATTCTTACGGATGCCCCTCTATCGAGTGTTCTGATGAAAGTATTGATGAATCGATCAGAGAAAAACTAGACCTTGCTCATCTCTTTACTCGTCAGGTTGATACCTCTCTGCGCTCATATGGCATTGCTGAATTAGTAGATAATCTAATTCAAGTAAGTATCCCTGGAGAAATAACCGATCACCTAGGAGTAAAAAAAGTAGGCTTTTTTCAATATAGTTTTATTGCTAACTCAGAGGTGTGTATCCACCGATGCTTTAAATCCTATGATGCAAATCACAGTGGCATCTATATAAGCCCCTCTTTAAGAAAAATTCTCTACGATTTTCTTAAGAATTCATGTGATAGTACTGACTATACGAGTGTTATTAAACATCTTGAACAGTTGATAGAGCAAGGTAAATAGACGATTTACGTGCTCTAAAATCTAAAAGGGCTTCACTTATGTTGACTGATTCGCAACGAGCTTGAAAAAGCTCAGATAGAGGTTTTTTAAAAAGATCTTAGCGCTTCCTGGAAGAGGTGCATGACGACGTGCTTCATGGACCAGACTCTCAAGAGCATACGCTGTGTTGCTTTCTTGTTCATTACCAGACTCGTAGCACAGAAGCATACGCTGATGCCAAAAAGCTGCAAGCTGATCAAGCAAAACCGACATATCGCGCTCGAGTGTTTTATGACGGTCAAGCTCCTTTGTAAAATCACCCGCATCTTTATAAGTATATGACGTAAAATAGCGGTATAAAGGATGTTTATCTTGACTCTCTTGGTAGGAAAGAACTTCAACTAAGCAGCGTGACCAGATAGTTGGTAAAATTCCTTCAGCCCGTTGTGCAAGGAGAATAAAGTGATATCCCCGTGGTGGCTCCTCCAGCACTTTTAATAAACTATTAGCAGTTGCTTGATTAAAGAGATCAGCACGCTCAAAAACTATAAAAAAATGTTCATTAGGCTGCAATGCAAAAGCAAGTACCTTAAAAACGACCTCAATTTGAGAAAGAGTATAATAGTTATCGGGAGTGAGCCATAAGAGTAAGTAATGTTTTTTTTCTTCTATGAGAGAGCAGTCAACACACTCAGTACAACCCTGTTTTTTACACAAGGTGTTACGCAGTATTTCACGTGCCTTTTGAACGCACGCCTGCTCAGAGCCTATAAAAAGAAAGGCCGGATGAAGACTCATACTGCATCCTTTGTAAAGGAAAGAAAGGTATATACAGCCTGTATAATATCTTCATGAACTTTTTTTTGATTTTGTGATGCGTCTATCACTATCACGTCCGATCGACCGTTGAAAATAGCCTCAAATCCATCAGTTACTCGTTGAAAAAAATCATTATGTTCTTTTTCTATGGTTGTTTTTATCTCTAAACGTCTGTTCACTCGCTCTCGCGCAACGGTCTGATCAGTTCGTAGATAGAATGTACAATCAGGCTTAACGCCTCTAGTGACCCATTCATTTACTGTCTTAATAAACTCTTTATCAAGTCCTCGTCCATATCCTTGATACGCAAGCGATGAATCTGCCATACGATCAGAAATAACGATATAACTATCTGCAAGATAAGGCAGTACTATTTCATGAAAATGTTGAGCTCTATCCGCAGCAAAGAGTAGAAACTCAGCTCGAGGGCATAAAGGTTCTGATGAACTTTGCACCACATCTCGTATATGCTTGCCAATTGGTGTAGCACCCGGTTCTCGCGTAGCAATCACGTTGTACTGTAAAGAAAGTTCAGTATATAAAGCTTTAAGGGCCGAGCTCTTGCCCGAACCATCAATGCCTTCCAGCGTAAGAAATATACCTCTTTTTATACGTGAACACATACCCACCTACCCTACTTTTTCAATTCGTAGTATACTATACCGTGAGAAAAGTTTTTTAACAAGACGATCTGTTTTATATAAACTATATACTATGCCTTTTCACAAGGAATTATACAATGAAAAAAGTGTGGATAGAACCCGGTTGTATTTCATGCGGATCATGCCAGTATAGAGCCCCCGAGGTTTTTATGGTAACAACATCTTCAGAAGTACTCCCTCACGCCGATCTAAAAAAAAATTGTGCTCTCATAAAAAATGCAGCCCAAGCATGCCCTGTAAATGTTATACAGTATGAAGAATAACAGCCAGCGACTCGGTCGCCTACTGTGGTAATAACCTAGCCATTGATCGATTAACAGTTAAAAGGAAGCTATGGACGAACAGCACCGCTTTAATGAGCTCTTAAGTTCATTAACAATCGATAATACACTCATTCATACATCACAAATTCTTGCTCGTGCTGCAGCCCTCTGGCCCTCAAAGACTATGCTCTTGAGTCTCGATGAAGAGATGACCTACCAAGAAGTCAATGACCGGTCTTTAGTGCTCGCCCACCAACTACGATCTCATGGCGTAAAAAACGGTGAACGTGTTATCATTTTATATGAAAATTCGATCGAGTTTTTTATTGCATATTATGCAGTATGGTATGCAGGAGGAGTGGTGGTTCCTTTAAATGTTTTTTTAATTGAGCATGAAATCGAGCATATTCTTGAGGACTCTAAACCAAAGGTTCTTATTATTTCACCTACTTTAAAAGAAAAACTAAAACAGTATCCTGAAGAAAAATTACCACCTATGATAGTAGGAATCGAAAAAACGGGTGCTCTGCCCCCCACTATAGAAAAAATCACTCTAGAACATAAAAATCCTCATGATATGGTCGCCATTCTCTATACTTCTGGGACCACCGGCTTTCCTAAAGGGGTAATGTTAAGCTCTTCAAATATTCTTACTAATATCCTTCAGGGAATTTCTCGCTTTGACGCTACCTATGATGATCGCATTTTATGCGCTTTACCACTTTTCCACTGTTTTCCTCAAAACGTATGCCTCTGGATGTCTCCTTTAGTAGGAGGATCGGTAATTATTGTACCAAAAATCGAGAGAAAGGCGCTGTTTAAAGGTGCCGCTAAAAAGCCTACGCTTTTGATCGCTGTTCCAGCATTATACGGCCTTATCTGCTTATTACGAATACAGTTTAAGGGGGTACGCTATTTTATATCTGGTGGAGATGCTCTTTCTGATAAAATTAGAGCCTATTTTGAACTACTGTATGGCAGAAAACTTTGTAACGGCTATGGCTTAACTGAAACAACTCCCTTAATTTCTGTTGATATCGACGACTTTACCCAGTCGACTAGCACCATTGGAAGACCGCTTGTGGGGATCAGCTGCTCTATTCGTGACGAATTCAATAAAGAAGTAGCGCGGGGGACCATTGGCACTCTATGGGTAAAGGGGGCCAATATTATGATTGGGTACTACAATGCTCCAGAAGCAACCGCTGCAATCATGCATGAGGGATGGCTTAATACGGGAGATCTTGCGTATATCGATCCCAACAAAAAAATCGTTCTTGCGGGACGCGCCCGAGACCTTATTAGCAACAAAGGGCTAAAAATTTATCCCCAAGAGATTGAAAATATTCTTCTTTCTCATCCTTCGGTTATTCAGGCAGGGGTTGTGGGCCTACAAGAAGGGGACGAGGAACTTCCGGTAGCTTTTGTAGCGACGCGAGAAGGGCCTACTGAAAATCTCATACCCGAGCTAAAAAAGATGTGTGCTCATAAACTAGCTCCTTATAAAATACCCCGCCATTTTTATGTACAAAAGGAACTACCGATGACTGCGACCGGAAAAATTAATAAGAAACTGTTACGTGAAGGTCTTATTAAACATACAACTTCATGATTGTTTTTTTGCTTGCGCTAGAGGGAAAAGTATTTTAAAAGCCTCTTCAATATCATCGGTGATCGAAAAAAGTTTCACATCATTTTCAGTCACAAGCCCGTGCGCTAAAGCAGACTCATGAATCCAGTCCATAAAAGGATTCCAATATTCTACACCAATAAGTACAATAGGAGCTCTAATTCTCATTTTTGTTTGAATTAATGTCAAAAGCTCTGTAAGTTCATCTAAGGTTCCAAAACCACCGGGAAATACAGCAAAACCAATAGAATAGTGGGTAAGTAACCATTTACGAACAGCAAAATTAGGCATCACGATAACTTTTCTGGCGCACTTCACCGAGTTAGTATCTTCCAATCCTCGTACGCTAATCCCAATAGTTGTTATAACATCGCCACGAACACCAAAAGCTCCGCAGTTCGCTGCTTCCATAATTCCAGGGCCTCCCCCTGTAAGCACAGGAATATCATGCAACGCGATCATACGAGCAAGGTCGGCTGCCTTTTTCATATAGATACTATCCGCAGCCAAACGAGTCCCGCCAAAAATAGTAATAGGCGCACTAGAAAGAACAGATATCTTCCAGATACCATACAACAGATTCATATACACTTTTATAAGATACCATGTCATTTTTAGATAAAGAACGACAAGAGATTCACCCTTCATATTCACTCCTTATAATAGGTCTCTTCCTCTCTTTACCTTAGCAAACAGAGGAGTTAAAAAACAAGCTTTACCCTCCTCGCAGCCATTTCATTTTAGTTAATTGAATATTTTTAGAAATAACTTCACATTTAAAAAACCACATTTGTATAATAAGAAGAACATACAAGGGGAAAAAGGATGAATACTAAGTTTTTACTACTAGCATTTTCGATTATGTGTTATGAAAACATACGTGCTGCTTTACCAGTCGAGATGGTAAGCTCGCCTGTAACCGTTGAATCAACTACAGCAGAAGAATGGATAACGGTACTTATACATGGCGTTGTGGGCCTACAAGCAAATATTTCATTTACCACCCTCTTTCAGGCAAAAAGGGATCTCACCGAAGGAACAATCTATGAAAAAAATGTGCTTGAATTAAGAGAACATCCTTTTCTTTCCATGATTCAGCCTATAGGAAAATTAGGACTTCATCCGGCAAAAAAAAACAAAAACTGGTTATCGGCTGCCTACGCATTTGGGGCTCTTTTTTCAACTATGGAGCGTATATGCAAAATCCATCGTAAAAACTACTTCTATACCTTTGGCTGGTCGGGGCTTGTAAGCTGTAAACGGCGCCACTGTGAATCACGGACTCTCTATACCCAGCTTTCTCAAAAAATTGCACACTTTAAACGTGCGGGCAAAAACCCAAAAATCCGCCTCATAGGTTTTAGCCACGGAGCAACACTCCTTCTAAATCTTGCCGATATTAGAAACAAAGAATTTTCTCAAGACAGCTTTTCAGTAGATGAAGTATATCTTATAGGACTGCCGGTTACGCGAATTACAAGCCGACAAGCACATAGCTCTCTTTTTAAAGCTATTTATAGTATATATTCTCGACAAGATAAGGTACAAAAATTGGATATATTTTCATCACAAGAATTTTCTTCTCATCGCCTTTTTAAAGGACGAGTTCCCGACTCATTAACACAAATTGAGCTGAGAATATCTGCCCCTTTACGTCCTAATCCTCTTTATTGTCCTCCTTCCTTTATGAGAGGAGTAATCAATCAGTCCCCCGGCCATTCAGAATTATGGTTTTTTGGATGGACTCAGACAAGTTACCGAAAGAATTTAAATATGTATCCCCTTCCCGCAGCTCTATTTGCCCCCTATCTGATCTGCGCAGCTCAAAAAACGGCCTGTAAAAACATTCAGATCGATATCAGGCCCTGTACAGAGCGGGCACTCCTACGGTTTCAAAACAGTTATGAAACTCTTTCTATACCCTTTTTAAGTCATAAAGAGTATACCGATCTCATAAAGAAGGCATTTACCTTTCATCCGAGCAATCCACAGTATAAGGAAAACTTTTTAAAGCAGCAGACCTCGATTGTTATGGCTTTGAGAGAAAAAGGACAGACGATGGATGCATTTTAAACGAACGATACAGTATTTATAGGTAAAAAATTCTTTCACAAGCTTTTTGAATCACTCGTATTAAGAATATTCCATAGACCAATAATCTCTTGCTTATCCATCTGTTGAGCACGCAGCATAAGTGTCTCTTTTGGAATCCGTTCATAGTCATAATGAAACGATTGCAGCACATTCTTTAAAATACGACGAGGCTGTTGAAAAAGATGTTTTACAAAACGCCAAAACTCCTGCTCATAAGGAATCTCATCAAGCACTGTACGGGGTTTAAAGTAAAGCAGTCGCGAAGAAACTTTCGGTGGAGGATAAAAAGCGGCTGCAGATATTTTCGACAAGAGTGAAAGCTCAAAAAAATGCTGAAAATAGAGCGAAGGAAATCCATAGCCTCTTCCTTCTGTTTTTAGAAGCTTTTGAGCAACTTCTTCTTGTATCATAATAACACCTTCCTTAAGAAGATGCCTATTTTCTCTTAATAGATGTAAAATAGGAAAAGTTATCTGATAAGGTATATTTGCGAGTAATGTCCATGGAGCAGTTTCTTCCAAACGGGAAAAATCAACATCCAAAATATTTTCCTCAACAATCGTCATCCGCTCATCGGGATAGTTCATCCTTACATAGGCCGCCCATGCAGGATCGATCTCAAAAACCCACAGCCGTGCAATCGGTTGCTTAAGAATTGAGCGAGTTAAAAAACCATCTCCACATCCTATCTCAAAAACAGATGACGTTGTATCAAGTGAAACCGCTGAGATCATTTCGTCGATAAATGACTGCTCACGTAGAAAATGTTGCCCATACTGCTTTTTTAAAGCAATACCATGCGCTAAACCATGACTATTTGTCTTCATAAACCCCTTTATTAGTACTGCAGATCTTCTTTAAGGTTACAGGCTTTTAGCAAGAAAGCAAAAATAACACCCCTGCATGTTCTCCCCTTATACTACGACTATACTGCGAGTTTCGTTTAGTATCCGCTCTATACGAGGGCTTGCTCCCCTTATGTTAGAGTCAGATGCAGACATATTTAGTTACATAAACCATTTTTATAGCCTCAAGATCACTCTCTCGGGATAACATCACTCTTTCAGAATAAAAAAATGTGGCATCAAAATACCAGTAAGACTAAAAAATAGCGCCGTAGAGAAATCACTAGTTTCAATGCATTAAAAGTAAGCGCCTCTTTAACCGGCATTTAACAGTATTAGTGCATGGTCTTTATCACCTATCTGAAAAAACAGTACTCATGCACAGAGATTTTATAGAATAAGTACCTCTAGCACATCTCAGTTTTACCCTTCTATAAGATATATCAGCAGAACCATCGCGCTCTTGCCAGCAACCGTTTGACACAGCTTTTAGTGGTATCTCCTTCACAGCTTTTTCCTGTATACAACTCCCTACATAAAAATAAAAACAGTTGTATTTCATGCTTTTTATGATCTATACTTGCAAGTGAGAAGAATAGATTACCGGCATTATAATACCCTCTACTTATAAAGGAACCCCATGAAATTATCTCCATTTCTTTCACTCGGACTCTTACTCTTATTGGCTCCTTCAGCAAGCGCAAGTGAGTTAAAACCGCACACTATAAAAAGACAGGAACAGTCTGTAGAGCAACAGATACCTACAGTGAAAAAACAAAAGACTGTGACAGTCAAAGAGGAACATGTAGTAAAAAAAACTGAAGCACCAGCTTCTTCTTTAACGCTTACCAATACGTTGTTAGGTATGGGATCGGGAATTGTGGGTATTGCGACATTATTAACCACCATAATGCGTCTGAAATCTGTTATTCCTGCAGAAAAGAATAAAACCTATGATGAAATTCTTCCTGTGTATTTAACTGCAATTACTCATGGTTACATCGCTATTCATGCTTTCAGCAAAGCTCATAGCTTTTTAACGCAAACACATAAAAGCCGTTAAAAATCTCTCTTATACTCTGCTGCGTACGAGATTATAAGTAGAAATCTAACTGATTACATACAGACAATAAAGCAAGAAGGACTCGACAGTAATGCTGAGTCCTTCTTGCTTTATTGTCTGGTTATCCACAACGATGTATTGCCTTTTTAACCGCTCTCTCTATCTGTGGCAACGGTGCCCGATCGAGAACTATGTATATAACCCCTTCCCTTGCCAGAGCATCGTGGGGACTCTTTCTTCTGTTAAAAAAAGCATCTTTGTTACCCTACTTTTCATAGTAAGAGCTCATCTATTTTAAAAAGTTCACCTGAAATGCTTAAGGAGAGCACTATAAAGTTTTTTGTAGTGCTGGGACGTTAAAAAGCCCCTTGTGGGGGCCAATCTGTGCTCTGAAACTTTTAGGGATTATAACAAAAAAAGTAATGTGCAAAAGCCATTACCTTATAGGTGATCTGTCCTACAACACCTATCTTATGTGCCGTACGGTTCCAGTCTTTAGATTTCTAAGCTGTACGTAAGCCCTCAAAGCACAGAATAATAAAGAGGTAGCTTTCTACGTACTGCTTTACAATCATGTGTATTCTGTAAATCCTTGTCAGTTTTTTCATACTGTTACACAGATTGTAAAGGCGACCGCAGAAGTACTCATCTCATACTAAGGCTTCATTGCTACAATAAGTATCGTAAAGGTCATTTTGGCAAGCCACCCGACCAGATTATAGCTTGTCGTATATTTTCTTCAATATGCTCCTGCTCTTCAATTCTAGCTACCACCTCAAGTACTTCTTCAACACTCATATTTGATTTATCGGGAAGCATTATCTCGACCAGCATTCCCTTGGGCGGCAACTCCACAGGGATATTTTTATGAATCGGACAATAGTGCACAATATTTCCAAAATTATCATCATACCCTTTTTTTTCTGTTGAATAGTAATTCATTAAGCAACGATCGTGGAAATAATGAGTAACCACTTCTGGAGATGCTATCATCATTTTTAACGTTAACATGGGCAGTGAAAAAAGGCTTGTCTCTCCCCCACTCAACCAATCTCCAATTTTATCTTTTAGAGCAATGGGAACCTCACAGACTAAAGGGATAACAAGATCTTTATTTCTACAGGTCTTTAAACAAAGCTCACATTTTAGCTCTTCCTTTACAATAAGGCGCTTATCACCGCTTCGGCATACAGGGCATGTAGGATTAATGCTTCTTTCTTCCCATTCCTTTATACATCCAGCATGAAATGAATGGCCACACAGTAAATAAACTTCTTTGTGCTCGTTTTGATCTACATTACCTTCAATGGATGTTAAACATATTGGACATTCAATCCCTTCGCCTCGCGGAGAATTTAGTCCCCGTGGTGAATTCATTCTTTGAGGGGAATCTATCTTCACAAAGTCTTTTTCTAGATCTAGTTTCATTGCTAACGTCGTGTGCATCCCTAAAAATACTAATATTCCATAGAGTACTACTTTCACAGCCCACCTTACCTTTCTTGATTATTTTTACCTGCTATCAAACAAAAATTCTAATAGTATTTTTTTAAGTAAGTTTTTAGTAAAACTCTCTGTTTATAGTATACTACAAGAGATTATAACGCTACCATTTGATTTTATAATGACATAAACTATACTAATAAATAAATAGTTATTTTCCTGAATGCAGGTTAAGAAAAATTAAGATATACTGTTATAGTTATTTTAGTACTACAAACGTTCTTACTTTCTAACATTTTTTAACAAAGACCTAAGAAATTTTTCCTACACTATATACATAAAATAAATGCTTACCTATATATCAGCGAATAAAAAAGACAAAAAATAAAATAGAGTTATTTCAGAATCTATAGTAAACAGTAGGGCCCTGATAAATTAATATAGCATAAAAGGAAATTGTTACTTTAAATGCCGGTATTAGTTGCTATTTTTTCTAAATAAATTATAGTTTAGTAAAAAAGATAATACTATAATGAATAAAATAAAAAAGAAACGGAATGAAGACCAACCACACATGAAACAAACAAGAAATAATCAACATAAAGGTATACCTATGAAATTTAATACATTACTTATCTCAGCAGCTCTTCTTTTAGTGCCTGCACATTCCTTAACAGCGAATGATTATATCAAAAAAGCGGGGATACTAGCTGCAACAGGCGCGGGCCTTTACGGTGGTATGAAGCTTTACTCAAACTATAGTTCTAAAACTCCTCAAGGAGATTCTCTCGTTAAAGGGATAGATAGCATAGAAAAAACAGATGAAAAAGGCGCAAAAAAAGTAGCTACTAAGACAGCTTCTCTCCTAACTTCTCAGAAAGCTAGACATCTGAGTATCGCTGCCGCACAAGCAGCAGTTGGTATAGTGGGAGTATGGCAAGCGATCGGTGGATTCATAACAGTAAAACTGAATATACAACAGAATAAAGCAGCAATTAAGAATGGTACACTTTCTTTCGAAAAATGGCTTTTTTGGAGCGGCCAGTTGATTTTCCCTACAGCAGTTGCTGCCTCTTGCCTTAAATGGGCATATAATTCAGCAAACAAAGCATTTGAAACTCCGGTTTCTGAACCTGCTGTTACGATAGTGGTAGAACCCACTAGTAAGTAATAAGGAAATTGAGCCTTTAACTATAGGTATTAAATGCTATTTTTTCTAAATAAATTATAGTTTAGTAAAAAAAGGCAATACTATCAGTACTATGATGAATAAAATAAAAAAAATGGGATGAAAACCAACCAAACACGAAACACACAATAGATAATCAACAAAAAGGATACCTATGAAATTTAATATATTACTTTTCTCAGCAGCTCTTGTTTTAGGGTCTGCACATTCCCTAACGGCGAATGATTTTATCAAAAAAGCGGGAATAGTCGCTGCAACGGGCGCTGGCCTTTACGGTTGTATGAAGCTTTACTCAAACTATAGTTCTAAAGCTCCTCAAGGAAATTCTCTCGTTAAAGGGACAGATAGCATAGAAAAAACAGAAGAAAAGGGCGCAAAAAAAGTAGCTACTAAGACCGCTTCTATCCTAACTTCACAAAAAACTAGACATCTTAGTATCGCTGCCGCACAAGCAGCAGTTGGTATAGTGGGAGGATGGCAAACGATCCGTGGATACCGACAAATAATATCGTACAAAAATGAGTGGCAAAAAACACATGCTGAAACTCCTTTCTCTAAATGGCTGTTTTGGAGCGGTCAGTTGACTTTCCCTACAGCAGTTGCTGCCTATTGCTTTAAATTGGCATATAATTCAGTAAACAAAGCATTTGAAACCCCGCTTTCTAAACCTACTGTTACTGTTGTGGTAGAACCAACTACTAAGTAATTAAGTTACGTACCAAATGTATGGACTTATACGGGTGTCATTCACGAATGTGCAGATAGAACGTACCTAGTAAAGACCTCGTAAGAACAAGTTAAAAATTCCTCACTACTTTATTTTGTAAAGTAGTGAGGAATTTTTGTTTATATAACTCTGTCTTACCTCACAGCTCTTGCATCAACTCATTACAGTCATACCTACCTATACTATAAAAACTCATGTCCTCTTAAAAAAGATACCAATAAAATTCAATTGGTGCGTGCCTAACAAACTCGTTTAGTTATTTTTGGTTAGTACCTTTTTGCAATCAAACGCGAAATAGTAACCATCCGAAGAAGCTTTACTTAGTTTTAAAGTACCCGGAAGTATAACCACCCCCGCTACAAGTCTTGCTTATCTGCATAAGATCTACATCAAGAGAAAAGTAGGTACATAGGCCGATTATACAGTAGTTTGCATGAGAGCCTGCCTGTGTCTGTGCGTATGAGGTTCTTTACACAGTACGTTATTCTTTTACCGCACCAGGTTCGCGGATTAATAATTTCGGTGCAATACACGTTGATACTACCAAAACATACAATAAAACTCATGCACCGCTGAACAGTAGATTTTCCTACCCATAAAAAAGCAGTCATAGTACCACAACGATGAGGCTGATGAAAAAAAACATCGGCAAAAACCAGAATGTAAGTGCTATACCTAAACAAATGAATCTTTCTCAGTCTTTACAAAGAACTTATTTACCAGTTATGAGCTCCTATTTCTTTAGTAGAAATGAATACGAAATTTTCTCTGTGCAATAGGTGATGCCCCCTTAAACACTCCTATTTTAACCGACAGTACGTAATCTAATGTCTAAGCTCTAGAGCTCAATACCTCCTTAAAAAGTTTTTTCAGAGCATTCTTTTTGCTTCATAATATCATATCTACACAAATCTTCCGACACTGATTTATTATCAGAAACATCTAACACTCTTACGTATCATCATAATCGCTCGAACGCTGTTATAGTCCTAAGCTCGTGGTATTTTCATCTAGTAAGCGATATAAGTACTCCTCTTCTAAAAACAGTAAGCCACACGTAAGAACTCAAAATCTATTTTCATAAAGAGACACACTACACTAGTCGGTCTTTTAAAAAAGTAGTTCAATCCCTTAAAACACCTCTAGATTTTTTTCTAACCACACCTACACTACCCATGAAAATCTCGAAAAGAATCACGTTCCAAGCCGTAAGCTTTTTTAGCAAAAAGCACAGCTCTTGACAAAGAGCTGCCAATAATCGAAACTGATATTATCAACATGACAAATAAAAAAAAGTTATCTACGTCGATTTATAGAAAATATAAATATCTAAAATTTAAATTTACTTATAAAGTACACGTATATAATCATTAACGACATTAGTAAGTAAGGAATTTTATATGAAACTATCACGATATTATGCACTTCTATTTTTAACAAGCTTCTCACTCTGCCATGGCACCACGACACAGATCGCCGGAGCAAAAAACTTCTGTCGAGGAACGGCTAAAGCAGCTCTAAGCGCTCTAAGTGTTTATTGTGCCTATAGAATATACGAAGAGGGATACGACGCACGGATTAACAATATTCCTGAGCGTATAAATATATGTGCTTCTTGTATTTATAAAGGAAAGGGGTTAGGCCGAGCAATGTTAGACCCTCTTGGTTATTTTGGACTTATGGGATGCTCTTTGTATGCAGCATATAGATTCGGTAAAGTCTGCCTGCGGATCTTTCGGTGAATTATTTAAAGATGATTCCACGTTATCAAAGCCTGTAGAAAAAACAGCTGTCCTAGAAACAGAAAAGCTTTCATCAACATGTGCTACTGTTGATGAAAAAGTAGTTGAAAACAAAGTATAAGTAGGAAATTTTATACTTTATTTTAAAAAACACTACGTAGTGTTTCTCATAATCAGAAATTTTAGAGCATCTGATACCGGGTAAATGTGGTATCAGATGCTCTAAAAACAGTACAATAAGGAATTAACTATGAGTAGAATACGTTATTATGCAGTGTTCATACTTGCAAGCTCTACGCTGTGCCAGGGCACACCTACCACCAAGTCTCAAGCCCATCATGCCGGCGTCGGAACTATTCAAGCTGCAGTAAGTATTGCAAGTACCTATTGTGCTTATAGAATATTTAAAGAAGCTCGTGCAACACACCGAATAGCTGGTATAGCAGACGGTATAGGTTCTCTCGTTTTAGGAGTACTATATCATGACAAACTATCTGCATCTACCGGTGGACTAGATTCCCTTGCTTATATCAATCTTATTGGACTATCTCTGTGGGGAGCTTATAAATCGGGAGTCTCTTCAATTGAATCATTTAAAACGGTTTATAGGTTGAGAAATCCACAAGAAGAACCAAGCTCAGCAGAATATCAAAGTTTTTCACCAGCTACAGAGGGTACTGAAAAAAGCAAAGAGAAAAATAGTAAATCGATAGAGGAAAATAACCCCTTATAATGAATTCTTCTACGCATGGAACAAAAAAAACTGTTGATACCGGAACTATTCCACATCCGTCAAAAATAACTGGTTTACATGGCATCACAACACAAAGGAAGTAACTATGACAAGAGTGCTTTATTACGCATTATTTATACTGGCGAGCACCCCTTTTTGTCAGGGAACTACAACCGTAAACTCTCGAGCAAAAAATATCGGATTCGCAACCCTTAAAGCTGCTTTTAGTGGAGGAAGTTTTTATTGTGCCTATAAAATAGTTCAACAAGGCCGTGTCAAACGGATGAATGATCTGTTTGAACGTGGTATATCACCTTGTGCTCTAGAAGGCTTGTATGGAACTGATCAAAAAAAAAGAAAGCATGCACTAGACGCTCTTGCTTATTTGAGCCTTATAGGCAGTACACTTTACGTAGCATGTAGATCAGGGCTCTCTGCATATAAATCATTTAAAGAAGCCTACCCTGAAGCTTACGCTATTAATAAGCCAGAGGAAGCGCACCCTTCAACGCACCCCACGAATACAGAATCAAAGGGAGAAGAAACTGTTTAAATATATGAGGAAAATATACTGATCCTCTATTGCCAAAAAGTATATGAATATCACAACACATAAAAAAGAATACGGGAATACCACCTATTTCTTTGCAACACACATTATAGTAAGGAATTATCTATGAATAAAATACGTTACTGCGCACTAGTACTACTTACAAGTGCACCTCTTTGCCAGGGAGCTCCTACAACGGCATCTCAAGCACAACATGCCTGTCTTGGAACTCTTAAAACTGCACTAACTATAGGCAGCGCTTATTTTGCCTATGCGCTCTGCAAAAAATTTCCGGCTGATGATTTAGGTAGTGTTAAGAAGGGTATGGGTACATTCGCTCATAATCTTTATAAAGAACAAAAAATAACTCTCCACGGAACAGGCATGATTGCTTATGCAAACCTTATAGGGTGTTCTCTTTATGTGGCGTATAAGAGTGGATTGTCCGCCTGTGAATCATTTAAAAAGGCTTATACGGTAGAAAAACCAGCAGAGAAAAAAATTCTACCGGATGACGGCAAGACGGCTATAAAGGAAACTACTACTCCAATGAAAATTTAAAAATATTCATTGGATTTTGAAAAATACGGTGCTTACTCATTAATCGGTAGAATAGTAAAAAATTCAAAACGCTTATAAGTAAAAGACCCCATACATATTTTTATATATTAACTAGACTAAGGATTTATTATGAACAGATTACGTTATTATGTATTACTTCTTCTGACAGTTGCACCTCTCTGTCACGGTACTCCTCCATCTACTTCTCAAGCCCAACATGCCTGCGCAGGAACTCTAAAAGCCGCGCTTAGTGTGGGAAGCCTTTGTTTTGCTTATAAAGTAGCCGAAATAGCTCCCTGGCAATATTGTTCAAAAAACTTAAATAATTTCGCAAAGGGTATTTATTACTCAGGCAAACTAAAGAGTGAGGGACTGTCCACTCTAGCAGTTATAAATCTTATTGGATGTTGCCTCTACGGATCTTATAAAGCAGGTCTATCAGCGTGTGAATCTTTTAAAAAAGCGCAAGCTTCTAAAAAGCTTGAAGTGAAGGAAGAGACCTCATTAGAGGATACAAAAATCTCAGAAACTATAGTATAAATAGTAAAACTTCATAAAAACTTTACTGATACTATAAAAATATACGATAGAGACAAAGAATAACTAAGGAATACATGATGAAAATAGTATACTATGCTTCTGCTTTTGCTTTGATAAGCGGCTTTTGTTTTTCAACTCATGCTGAAATATCTCCAAGAACTAAAAATATTGGATCATTTTTAGCATATACCACCGCTTGTACAGGAAGCGCTCTTACTTCTGCTGGAATTATCTATGTAGTTGCAACGAATAGACAGCTACGCGATGATTTAGAGTGTGTTAAAGGTTCTAAAAAATACCTTGTTCCCTCACTTGCTTTGGTTGGGGTATTATGTTGTCTCAATACCGCTAAGACCACAGGACAGGCTGCATACAAGTTTTGGAAAAAAATCTATGCTCAACCTCAAGAAAAAGCTGTAATAACTCACATAACAACCTAAATTTCCATGAGGATACTGAAAAAGCATACAAGAGTATCGGTATCCTCATGTTACACCATTATAAGGATTTTCTATGGCACGCTATAAAAACTATTTTCTTATTCTCCTTATAGCAGCTCCTTGCTTTTATACGTCTGCTGAGATATCACCCAAGCAGACGCATCTTCTACACTATTCAGCACAAACTGCTGCCTGGATTACAACTGGTCTCCTAGGAACAACGGGTGCTGTGATATCTTTACTATTGGCAAAAACCTTCCTGGAGGTAGTTGCTCAAATAGTTGTTGAAAAAGATTATTCCAAACAAAATCGACGTGGTATAAAATTAGCTTCTGTATGGGTAGGAGGAACTGCATGTTTGCTC
>JACDFK010000034.1 GCA_013815795.1 Candidatus Babelota bacterium
ATATTATATTATACACTATTATACTATTGAAAAAACAGCATGAACAAAAAAGATTTCTATGAGACAATGGGCGTCTCCAAAACCGCCTCAACCGAAGAGATAAAAGCGGCTTATCGCAAACTTGCAATGAAATATCATCCTGATCGTAATCCTGACAATAAAGAAGCCGAAGAGAAATTTAAAGAGGCTGCAGAGGCGTATGAAGTACTCTCTAATCCTGAGAAACGAAGAGCATACGACCAGTATGGGCATCAAGAAAATCAAGGAGGATATGGCGCTCCTGATATGGGTGATATATTTAAAAACTTTGAAGATATCTTTGGCGATATTTTTGGAGCTCAACAGGGACAAAGACGCCGTTCTAAAAAGCCGGGCCCTTCACCAAAAAGAGGACATGATCTAACGAAAGATCTTACTCTTACGCTTGAAGAAAGTTTTTTAGGCATATCGAAAGATATAAAAATCTATCGTTTTATGGTGTGCGAAACCTGTAAAGGAAAAGGGATGCCCGAGGATGCAGCAGTTACTGCATGCTCTGAATGCCAAGGAACGGGCCAAGTGGGCTACCGACACGGTATTTTTATGTACACTCAAAGCTGTACGAGCTGTAATGGAACAGGCTATAAGATCAGCAAAACCTGTGGTACCTGTAAAGGACAAAGCAGAATCCAACAGTATGACTCATTTAGTGTCACGATACCTAAAGGCATTTTCAATAACGCTGAACTACGCTTAGCTGGAAAAGGTGACGCAGGGGTTTTTGGCGGAGAAAGCGGCGATCTTCTTATTCACATCACCGTTTTGTCTCACAAAAAATTCACTCGAGTAGAAGATGACCTTGAGTGCGCTCTTCATTTAACCTATCCGCAACTCGTTTTAGGATGCCAAGTTGAAGTTGAAAATATTGATGGCAGTAAAGAGACCATTAAGATATCAAAAGGAACCCCAGTAGGTGAACGTATTGTTATACCAGGAAAAGGGTTCCATAAAATACGAGGAAAAGGTAGAGGGAATTTAGTAGTAATCACCCAGTGTGATATTCCGAAAAAACTTTCCACTGAAGCAGAAGATACGTTAAAAAACTATTCAGAACTCATTGGAACGACCGCGAATGCTTCCGAAGGAGCTATTACCAGTTTCTTCAAAAAGTTTCTTCGATAATCCTAACACGAACTGAGAAAGATGAGGGTGTCTTTATAAAACCCTCATCTTTTCTCCCTACAAAGCACCTCTGTGCCTTTGCTTACTCTCCCTCAGAAACAGGTATAGTTTTAGTAAAATAAAAATTTCCCTGTGCTCCTACGACATCTCTCAAAAAACTCCTTTTAAAATACTTAGTGAAAAATTATTTTTAAATCGCGCAGCCCTACACACTCAAGAATTCAGTTCTGCAAAAACATTTAAGGTATATCTTATACATCGGGCTGTTGCTTCCAGGGTAATAAATTGCTATAGTGTAATAAGCTGTACCTGCACTGTTTTTAAAATCTTCGTGTGAAATTAAAAAACAGAAGAGAGTTAGCAGTGTATTTTTTCTTATCATTCTAGAGAGTTGCTCTTAATAAGAGCTGCTCTAAGGTAATCAGTAAAAAAAGATACTAACTAACACTCATAGAGAGAATCAGCTCTTTGGAAAAAACTATTTTTTACATTACACTATGCAAAGAGTTATATCTCCTTGTTATAAACTTTAAGGAAAAACGTATGAACATTTTAAAATTCTTAAGCCTTTCATGTCTTCTTCTTCCCGCTATGGGATTAAATGCGATGAATTTGCAACTTGATTCTAGCTCAGACGAGTCTAGCTCAGAACAGATAGAACAATTTTCAGATGAAAAATTCGATAAAAACTACCAGAAGGATGGGCAAGAAGGAAGATTTTCCTCTGTATACAGTCTCCCTGGAAAAACCTATAACTTCTTATGGAAAAAAGCTTCATGGGGTAAAGTGGCTGCTGAAGGCTGTGTACTCGGCTTACTGGGAGCAGGCATTGCTTACAAGTGTAATAAAACTTTTAGAACAAAAGTTAACGATACGGTCGAGAAAATAAAAAAAGATAAAGAGAGCAGATCTGCACTAAGAATTGGTACACTTTTTTCAGCAGGCGTTTTAACGGGAGTAGGGGCTCCTGCTCTTTATAAAAAACTGTATATCTCCCTATTCGGATTAGGTGCTTATTACGGCCACGACGAACAATAATTAGTTTAGTTTATAGAATTTTTTAGACTTTAAAATATTTTGTAAAAGATTCTTTTAAAAGCAAAAAGAGCTCTCTTAAAAAAGAGCTCTTTTTGCTTTTAAAAGACATACCTCAACCTATAGCTTTTATAAAAGTCGATCACGATTCTAACGCCTACCAAAACAGCTTTCAGGCAGATCACTGTGCATACCTTTGCTTACGTAAGCTCTTTACGTGAATAGAAAACCGTAGAGAGGCTTTTTATATAAATAAACGAGTATAATGGCGCCCCGACCAGTACATTTTTTGTATCATCCTCTTCATACCCTTTAGAAGAGGTAGTGAAAAATTGTTCTATAAAGACGCTTTACTCTGCTGCAGTATAGTTTCTCACCTACTAAAACAACTAACCAGCAAGCCAAGTACGAAGCAGTTGCTTGCACTGTAATAAATTGCTATAGTTAAATAAGCTTTATCTTGTCTACTTTAGAAATCTTCATGTAAGATTAAAATAAAATAAAGTTAGTAGATATATTATATTACAGTAAAATAAGAGTTAATCTTATAGAGTAAGTAAAAAATTATACTGTCTAATCAAACACAAGATACCAACTCTGTAATAAACAGTTCATTGTAAAATAAGGTATACAAGAGATATATCTCTTTTTTAAACTATAAGGAAAACCCTATGAATATTTTAAAGTTTGTAACTCTTTCATGTGTTCTTCTTCCTGCTTTGGGATTAAATGCATCCGACACTTTTTCTCCCCAATATAAAAATAAGCAAAAACTCTATTCTCTTAACCAGATAGAGGAAGAAGGAATTTTTTCTTCTCTATGCAAACTCCCGAAAAGCACCTATAAGCTCTTATGGAAAAAGGCTTCATGGGGTAGAGTAGCTGCTGAAGGCTGTGTACTCGGCTTGCTCGGGACCGGTATTGCTTACAAGTACAATAAAGCTTTTAAAACAAAAGTTAACAACACTATCGAAAAAGTAAAAAATAGCAAAGAAACCAAACCTGCACTTAAAGCGGGTGCGATTTTTACCGCAGGCGTTGTAACAGCAGTAACCGTTCCCTCTCTCTATACAAAGCTCCTTAAATGGCACTATGGAGAAGGATACTACGCGATCTACGGCGATGGCGAAGACAACATCTGAAAATGATTTATAAGAATCTTTAGCCTTTATTAAAGTGGCTTATAAAAGAATTTTTAAAAGCAAAGAGAGCTCTCTTAAAAAAGAGCTCTCTTTGCTTTTAAAAAACTTTATTTCCACGAGAGCTCTTCTACAGTCGATCCTGATAGCCAAGCACCCAAAACCACCTAAAGAATCCCTATGTTCTCCTTTTTTAATGAATCCTTGCTCTGAAGTGGTGCGCCCTCTTTCACTATAATTTCACTTTCTACCACTCATCTAAACTCATTTTTCGAAGTAGAGACATCCCATTGCTTGACACAGCAAAAACCAATAAGGTACCTTTTAAAAAAAGGAGACCATTATGTGCTTTTCAGCTCAAGCAAGTTTTTTAGCAGCAGGACTATTAACAGTGATAGCAATTGCCTCATATGCAAAGGCAACAAGACCTTCCTATCTTTTATTAGCAGTTATTCCTCTATTTTTTGCCCTACAGCAGTATGCTGAAGGCATACTGTGGCTCTCGATTCCACAAGGAGGACCTCCGTGGCTTCTTACCGGGGCGACCTATCTCTTTCTTACGATCGCCGGCTTTGGGTGGCCCTTTATACTCTCTTTTACCGCTTTTGCGCTTGAAAAAGATCCTGAAAGAAAAAGAGTTTTAGCAGTTTTTGTAGGAACTGCAGTTTTATGGGCTCTTGTAGGTGGTTACCATCTTTTTGCGTATGGAATTACCACAGCAATAACCGAGTCTCATATCTTATATACTTTAAACAGCCCTTTTTTACATGCTCCTTGGTTAGGATGGTATTACTGTGCGGCTATTCTTCTGCCCTTCTTTATAGCAAGTAGACGTTCCTTGAATCTATTGGGTATAGCAATAACTCTTTCATGCGCTGTTGCCTATATCTTTTGGTATAACCATTTCCTTTCAGTCTGGTGCTTTTTTGCAGCACTTATTAGTGCCGCAAGCTACTTTGTCCTGCTCTCGCTTAAAAAAGAGGAAATCACCAGTGAAAACGATCGAACCGAAAGCTTAGAAAAACAAAAATAAAGCTCTATCCAAGAACTGATTCTGCTACAAAAAGAGACACCTGTTCTTGATGAAGGACAGGTGTATAAACAGAATAAAAACTAGTGTATTAAAAAGAAACGAATCTTTTTTTAAGACTTTTTTGAGAGTGATGATGACCCGAGTTATACTTATCGCCCATTAAAGAGATCATTTTAAAGAAAAACTCTCTATCGCCCGCTTTAATAACAGCCTGTTCATGGGCTTCAGAAAGAGCTACCGGGTATCCATTTCCTTTCGTGCACTGATCTTTTACAATACTCAGCACCTGAGCAAGAACCTCCTCATCTCGAGCAACCCACGCAGGAATCTCTAAACGAATAGTTTCATCACCACTATGTAGATATAAAAATGAAGGACGTACATGTTCTGGATACAATGATAACAGACGGGAATAAGGGGTAAAAAGTGCTGACCGATGATTAGAAGGAAGAAAAAAGTTCATAATATCGGTATCGACAACCGTATCATACGAAGCAGCAGATACAGGAAAAAGATTATAAGCGCTCCCATTTTTAAAAAGGGAGACCAGATCTCTCGCTCGTGGTAAGCTAATATAGCCCACTAAAGGAATCCTTTCTTGATAAAATCCTTCCAGCAAATCTATATACCGCTTAAGAAAACGATCTTTTAACTGCGGGCTTTTCGTTTCTAGATACCAAAATATAAGAGTTCCGTCTGCCAGAAACAGTAAGGGCATATCAGGATTCAAAAGCCGTGCAGCACAGGCCTGTTCAAGCCCTACTTCAAACTCCTGCTCCGTTCTACGACAGTTAACCATATCTTCAGAAGTATCCTGCTCATCAAGCTGTGTGTAGACTCGTGGGATAGAAAACAGACGAGCGGCGCCTGTCTGGCCATAGACAAAATGAACTACGCCACTATTAAGTAGATAACAAGGTATACCTTGATGTCTATCGGGATAGACCTGAGAACCATCAACCGAAACCACCGCATAAGGCTTCTCATAGGGCCTTACTTCAGATGTAGTATCAAAAAATCCCTCCCAGGAGGGAACAAGATGAGGAGTCGTGGTAGTCTTAAGGAATTCGACAGTCTCTGGATTCTTCACCAACCATGAAAAAAGTTCTCGAGTTGTGGTTAACTCATAACCAGCAGCTTTAAAAAAACGGGGAACACTGAGTTCTAATTCTTGTAAAAATTTTACTTTATCTAACATCACTACTTTCTTGTATATCGGCTTTAATCAGAAAAAGCGCCTTATGCAAAGCCTCCAACGAGAGTAATGCACAGCGCAGTCGAGTAGGTCCTAAAGGGATACCTATCAGAGCAAGCATATCATCCTTAGTCAAAGAGGCAAGTACACGAAGCGTTTTTTCTTTACTCAGTTCTGTTAATAATGAAGCAGCAGCCTGACTAATCACACACCCTTTCCCTTGAAAACATATGTTCGTAAGCCGCTCACCGTCAGAACAGATCTGAATGGTTATACTATCGCCACACGACGGGTTATTACTTTGAGCGGTTGCTTGAGCATTCTCAAGTACTCCCTGGTTACGAGGATACCGATAATGCTCAAGTAACTCTTGTTGATATAAGGTATTTTCCATAATTCACATATAGTTGTAGAACTCTCTTAACTGATGCCTCATGCTTACTCTCTACTACTAGTGGTTGAATAATTTTCATAACTCTATAGTATAAAAGTATCTACTATTATTATATATTCTTTTTTCTTTTTTAATATCCTCTGTGGCAAGGAAATAACGATGGTCGATCATGACAGTAAAGCTCTTATATGGGATTTAGGCAATACCTTGGTACACCCAAGCCTCTTAAAAACCGCCTATGAGATAGGATTAAAAGATTTCATCCTTTATTGGCTTATCGAGGGAAAAGACCCCTCTGATATTCATGAGTCCGCGTTCAGGATCCTTAATAGACTTAATGTACAAATCTCGGCACCATTAACTGCAACGTATCACACCTCATTCGATGAAGAAAAACTATTACCAGCCCTTATCTGTCAATGGCTCACCGGCAAAACGGACTCTGAAGAGTTACAAAAAAAGGTAGCTCTCTGTATGAAACAGCTCTCAAAAAAAGGCCATTTCAGTAGTAGAAGACAAGAGCGGCTCATCAAAAATACCCTTAAACTTATTTTTGATCCTAAAAAATTTATTCAGTGCCTCAGCTCAATTCCTCAAGGAGTATCACTGTTAAAAGAGTGCCTTGAACAGTATGATACAGAAGGAAATCAGAAACATTCGTTCTATATACTCTCCAATTGGGATCCTCACTCATTTAAGTATCTTTATTGTTCCTCTGTTAAAGAAGTCATATGCTCTTTTGATCCGGCCAATATTGTTATCTCTGGCGACGTTGGATCTTTAAAGCCTCAAGCTGCTCTATTTGAGTATTTTTTACATAAATACTCTCTAAACCCCAAACAATGTATCCTCATCGATGATCAAAAAACTAATATCATTGCAGCTGAACGGCACGGTATAACAGGTCTTTTTGTTGAAAAAGGTAACTATGCATCGGTTAGAAAACATCTTCAAGAACTTAAAGTCGTTTAAACAAGAACTATAGTAGCCAGATACTAATGTGTATCATTTTCTCAGAAACGACCATCAGAAACGATGCCTCAAAAATCAGATCTAAGCTTTCCCTGATGATTGTTTTTACAGATACACCATTTCTTGTTCCTTGCGAAATAGAGAGTTCTCTACGATAAAAAAAGGACCCATTAGAGGCCCTTTTACATAGGTAATCATTATTTATATATCTACTTTTTTCATCTCTTACTAAAGAACCTTTCCTGTTTTGATAGAGCCTTTTTAAGTCCTTAAAGATGTGTAAGATATTCTTAAGAGTTACCTTTTCGTGAACGAGACCATTCAGTCATAAGTTTATAAAACCTTGTCCAGGACTTAGCATAGGCCAAATAACAGGCAATCAACCATGCTGCAATTAAAATATTCCATATTATAACGAAATTAGCAGTTGTTATCGCCATATTTCCTTCAAAATAAAGAGAATACAGATGAACCGCAGATCCTCCTACAAGCCATACGGCCGCTGCAATAATAGTTGCTAACCAAAAGTCTTTGGTAAAAAGAGGAGAAATTAACCCTAATATTCCTAATCCAAGTTCTGAAAAAGCGAGCTCATACTGAAAGGGCGACCAACCCCACCCTACACCTGCAGATATTTCCGGCGCATACAAAAATTGTCCGGCACAACCGGTAATAAATAAACAGCCGACATTGAAAAAAAGGGCATATTTCAGTAAAATTTCAGGAATATTTTGAAATCTAAAGTATTTATCGATAAATATTATCTGGCAGAAAGGAATAATAATCGAAGCAAAAAAGAGTGCTAACGATAATATTATATTTAGATTCATAAACGAGATAAGACCAGTCATACTACACCTTTCAAAAACGAACGAATACTTAAAAATAGAAACAAAACCTACCGCTTAAAATCTATTATCCATGGCGTTTTGTTTCTCTGTAATACTATACCATAGTGAGGGACGAGATCAATATTTTCCGTCAAGCTCTCCAGTAAACAAGGTTTTTGGTGTAAGCAAAATCTGCAGTTAATCCTTCGCTCGCAAAGATAATGCTTATAGGCAACACATCAAGGTACTATCCTTAACCACAGAACACTGTCCTCCCCTAGTATGACCCTTGTGAACCAGTGTTTCAAAATTTTTTTTCTTCTGCATAAAAATAGATCTGTTATTTGTGGTAATAATGTAAGATAAAAGCAGCGCTTATAGAAGATAAAGAAAAAAAATTACATCAAGTGAGCAAAAAAGTTTTTGGCTCACCTAAAAGAAAGTAAAGAATACGGCTTATACCATAAAAGCACTCAAAGCATAATTCATGTATTCTAAAATTTCTATCACTACCAAAAGAATTCCAATCGACTATAATTATAACTACTGGTATAGTATATTCTGTTTTTAAAAACCCCTTTTATAGGATATTTTTCACTATGAATAACATAAAATCTCTAATAAAACTCCTCATGTTTTTTAATATATTACTTATACCTGTCGTAAAGTCCCATACTCTCCCTGCTCTAATGTCCTATAATGACTACAAAAATAAAAAGACCCCTACCTGGCCCTATCTATTTTCTCTAGAACAAAAAAATCAACACTTATACTATTTTGGAGCAAATCACTCTACTGACCCTTCTAATAAGCAATATCCTGAATTAGAAGCATTCTGGAATCAGTTTCTTTCTAAAACAGACAGTTTGAACTGCATAGTGCTTATAGAAGGCAATCTACGACGACTTGCCACTTCACGAGAGGAATCTATTGTGAATCAGGGCGCTGAAGGGGGATTTATCACTTTTCTGGCCTCTACATATCCTGACATTATAATTCAATGTCCGGAACCCCCTCAATATTTAATAGATGAGCATTTATATAGTTTTTTTTCTTCTGACACTATCTCATATAAGAACTATGCTCAACAATTACTATGGGAAATACGTAAGCATAAAGCTAATCCTCATCTTTCATGGGAAAAAATCCATCAAAGTTCATCACTTGATTTAAATGTAGTTGAATCACTTCATAAACGTCACTTCAAACAACCATTTGCGCCCTCTAATGAGAATTTCTTTTACTCTATTACCAATCCGGCAGAAGAATATTCTATAATTAATGAAGTCTGCAGAAAAGCTAGTATTTTTAGAGATATCCATATCGTTTCCTCTATCGAAAATCTCATTAAAATGGGTAAAAATATCTTTATCGTTTATGGCGGTACTCACGCTATCATGCAAGAGCCTGCAATAAGAAAAATCTGGAAAAATAATTTTGACGCAGCGGAATAACAAAAATATCTTACCAATAAAACATCAGAAAATCACACAAAATTTAATGACTTACCAGTGATATACTATAAAACTCTTGCTTAAATGTTTATACGACTGCTTTTCAGAAAGAAAGCGCCTGTAAAAGAGCGTCAACATCTGACTGAGTAGAATAGAGATAAAAACTAGCCCTGATTGAGGCAAAGATGCCAAGT
Organism: Candidatus Babelota bacterium; assembly: GCA_013815795.1. Lineage (GTDB taxonomy): Bacteria > Babelota > Babeliae > Babelales > Babelaceae > PRDV01. The sequence goes on from JACDFK010000034.1 coordinate 9,408, forward strand.
TTTTTATGAAGCAGTTGAGCACAATGATTCCCTGCTCGTACACAAATTCCTTTCATGCTTAAAAAAGCTGCCACATCATGGGGATGAGCCAAAGTATTTACAAAGCTTACCATATGACCTGAAATTCGTAACTCTTCAGGAGATCCTAAAATTCTTATATGGGGAATTTTTTGAAGCCCTTCTATTAAAGATGAACAGAGTGCTGCTTCATGCTTTCTAAGATCATCAAATGAAATGGTCGCCAGATAATCAAGAGTTGCACCAAACGCATAGACCTGCGCAAAAGGAGGGGTTCCCGCTTCATAACGCCAGGGAGAACCGGCCCACGACACCTCATGAAAATCGACAGAATGAACCATCCCTCCGCCAACGTGATAAGGAGGCACTTCATCCTGAAAGGAACGAGCAATATACAAAATTCCTAATCCTGTAGGTCCACACATTTTATGAGCAGAAAACACTACGCAATCGGCCTTTAAACTATGCAAAGAAAGGTGCTCACGACCAGCTGCTTGAGCAGCATCGACAAGCACTCGTGCTCCCTGTGCATGTGCATGCTCAATAATAAAAGGAAGATTAGTTCGTGTTCCCAGCACATTGGATGTATGAGTGCAGGCAACAATCTTAGTTTTAGTGGTCAATAGTCTGAGATAAGCCTCATAATCAAGTGTTCCGTCTTCTTGCATAGGAACATACTTTAAAACAATACCCTTTTCCTTTTCAAGTCGAATCCACGGAACACTATTTGCATGATGCTCAATCTCGGTGATAAGTACTTCATCTCCCGCTTTGAGGGCCGTGGATGCCCACGCCGTTACTATAAAATTAATACCTTCAGTGGTTCCTCGTGTAAAAATAATTTCATCCTCGAAAGCTCCGCAATAAGCGGCCACCTTTGCTCGTGTCTGCTCATAAAGATCGGTCGATTTTTCAGCTAAGTCATAGATTCCACGATGAACAGGAGCATTATATCTACTATAAAATTCTGAAAGGGCATCTATAACAACTTTCGGCTTTTGAGTAGTTGCCGCATTATCAAGATATACAAGAGAAGGGTTATTTTCAAAAAAAGGAAAATCTTTTTTTATACGTGTAGCGTCCATAATACTCCTTACGTACGTTAAGCAGGATTGTGAAATAACGAGCGTCGAGATCGCTCTTTCAAGCAGCGAACCATCTCATGAGTCCCGGATTCTGATTCAGTGGTGCACTGCCTATACGAACGTGTACCAAAGTTTGAAGAACCGAGTCCTTCATTAAAGAATCCTTCGATCAAAAGATCATACCCATGTTCTCTATCAAATCCTCGAGTGTAGAGATACTGTAACTGTTCTTTTTCAAACCGGCCGGCCGCGCTGCCGTGACTGCATCGTACATCATGGGTAGCCACCTCCAAAGAAGGGATAGCGCACATTCGTGCTTGTGTGCTTAACATAAGAGCGCGCTGTTGTTGATGTGCTTCAGCTTTTTTAGCGGATTCTTCAATAGTAATAGTGCCGCGATAAAATGACTGGGAAGCCCCACACAAAACCGATTTAACGTTTACCGAGCTAGAGCTTTCTCGTCCTTTATGATCCTGACTGGTTATCAACACTGCCTGTTCGTTCCCTTCTAAGGCCGATAATGACAGATGAGAAACCGATGCACCCTCTTCTACGCTATACTCTTTTTTGCCCCATACTTGAGCGCCACCAATACAACTACTTAGTGACTGTAAAGAACTCCGTTGGTCCGCATACCATACTTCATGGCTTAATCCGATAACTTGAGAACCATAACGCTCATGACTCACCGTCTTCACCGAAGCACCAGTGCCACACAAGCCAAGCATAAAATGCGTAAAATTACTGTGCGCTGAAGATACGGTATACTCGATGTGGGCTTCGCTTTCTGGTTCAGCTATAACTACCACAACATGTGCAGCATAGTCAAATGAACTATGTTCAGAATGGACTACAATACGATCTTGTACTACCACTCCTCGCGGAATATATACCACAGAAAACCGAGTAAAGGTCGCTATCGCATAGTGAGCTATTGAAAAAGGCTCAGAGAGTACTCGATCAAAAAGATATGAGATCTCAGAGGGAATAAAAGACATAGATTCAAAATCAGCCACCCACGCTCCTTGATCATACTGCACAAAAACGGAAGCTACTGACGAACAGTAGGATATATCCCCCCTACCTGCAGGTTTCAAAAAACGTTCGAGCTCCTTATCGGGAGCTGCAAAAAATGAGATTTTTTCAGTTGCTCTCTCTCGTAAATCCTGTAAAAAAGGGCTCCATGAGCCTTCACGAGACCATTGTTGAATAAGCTCAGTTGAAGGAAAGAGAGCACGGGGAAATGAATACTTAGCCAATTGAGCCCTCCATTTCTGCTTCGATCAATCGATTAAGTTCAACAGCATATTCAAGCGGTAACGTTTTAATAAAAGGATCTATAAAACCATTTACAATCATAGCGCTCGCTGCAGATTTTGTAATACCCCGAGAGCCCAGATAGATCATCTGATCATCCTGTATTCTAGAAACTGAAGCTTCATGGCCTACGTCAACATTAGGCTCTTGAATAAGCACCGTAGGATAGGTATCTGTTTTAGAATGCTCGTCAAGTAAAAGAGCATCACACTGCACACGAGAGCGAACAGAATGAGCACCTTTTACCACTTTAAGAAGCCCTCTATAACTCGATCTTCCTCCGCCTTTACTAATCGATTTAGCTATAATGGTTGAACGGGTATGAGGAGCAAGATGTATCACTTTACCCCCCGAGTCCTGATGTTGACCTGCTGAGGCAACTGCAATCGAAAGAATATCACCTTGAGCCCCCTCTTCCTTTAGGATTATAGAGGGATATTTCATGGTAACCTTACTGCCGAAATTGCCATCGACCCACGATACATGGGCATTACGATATGCAACAGCTCGTTTGGTAACTAAATTATAGACCTGATGAGCCCAATTTTGAATGGTGGTATAACGTACGTATGAATTGCAATGAGCACTAATTTCTACTACTGCGCTATGAAGAGAACTTGCGGCATACGTAGGAGCACTGCATCCTTCAATATAATGAACGGATGAGCCTTCTTCTGCAATAATCAACGTTCTTTCAAACTGGCCCATACGATCAGCTTCAATACGAAAATAGGCTTGCAAGGGAAGATCAATATGTACTCCTTCCGGAACATACACAAAGCTACCACCGCTCCATACCGCAGAATTGAGTGCTGCGTAAGGATTATCATGAGGAGGTACAATAGTTGCAAAATATTTTTTGAAAATCTCAGGATGAAGAGTCAGGGCTGTATTCATATCACAAAAAATTACCCCTTTTTGTGACCATTCTTTTTTTAAACTTTTATAGATCATTTCAGATTCAAATTGAGCTCCCACACCAGCAAGAAGTTTCTGCTCAGCCTGTGGAATCCCTAATTTCATAAAGGTTTCTTTAATGTCCGCCGGAACATCTTTCCATTCCTTTTTTTGACCCTTTACCGACTGTAAATAATAGTAGATATCATTTTTATGCAGCCCTGATAAATCAGGTCCCCAGGAAGGTGCAGGCATCGATTCGAAGAGCTCTAATGAATGTACTCTAAAATCTGTCATCCATTGAGGCTCCTGCTTATGCCGCGAAATTTGAAGGACGATATCTTTACTGAGTCCTTGCGGAGTCTTAAAATAGTAACTCATCATACCCCCGCTTTTCTATCTGCTGCGCTACACTTCTGTCTCCTGAAAGTGCGAGTGTACCTTTATATAGAATATGAACATAGTCAGGATGGATATACTCTAACATGCGATTATAATGAGTAATAAGTAAGAGTGTCATATCGGTACGTTTTTGCTCTTGTTTAATAATATCGGTCAGATGAGAAAGAGCATCAATATCAAGTCCTGAATCTATCTCATCAAGAACTGCACAACGAGGCTTAAAAAGTAAAAGCTGTGCAACTTCCAAGCGTTTTTTTTCACCCCCAGAAAAACCGTCATTCAGTGCACGATAAGCAAATGAGTGATCGAGTTTAACCGTATCTAATACAGAGTATAAAAGGTCCTTAAAAACAGCTACTGATAGATCTTGGCACGTTAGCATACGATGCGCCTCTTTTAAAAACGTAAAGACCTCTACGCCAGGAACTGCCGGAGGATACTGGCATGCTAAGAAAAGGCCCGCTCGTGCTCGCTGTTCAATAGGCACAGTCGACAAGTCTTGTCCATCAAAAAATATTGAACCACCCGCTATCTCATACTGAGGATATCCCATAAGAGTTGCTGCTAGTGTACTTTTCCCCGAACCATTGGGTCCCATAAGAGCGTGAATCGTTCCTTTTTCTAATACCAGAGAAATATCTTTAAGAATCACCGTGTCATTAAAAAGAACAGTTAGATGAGAAAACTTTATCATTAAAAATTCTGCTTATTTGTAGAGTTAAGAATAAAATAGTGTAGGATATCTTCTAAATGAGAGCAACAAAGAACTCTCTTTCTTCGATCCCGTCGTTCTTTTAAGATACCATTCATACACCTATTGTCAAGTGCACCAAAGCTCCTTCCTCGCTCATAGAGCATCAGAGACAAACCAGTGCTTGTTTTATACACTAGTATACTTTCCTTGGACCTGAACAAAGAGTTTTAGGATTATAATAGCAGAAAAATAAACATAGAGAGCATTTATTTTTCTTATATTTTCTTTTTTTCACTATTTTCTCTTTATCTGTACCAGTAAAAGTATTCGTGACGATGATGAGAATAAAAAGCTTTCCTTTTATCGCAAAGTCGGGGTAATATAGTATAAAAGGTCACAAAAAAGGAGAAAATGGATGTTTACCTTAGAACTCTCACGTATAACTCCAGGAAACTATGTTATTTCTAACAATAACGATAACCGCCTTCTTTGTATTGCCTTAATACTTTCAGATTCTGTTTTACGAAATGGTACCAAAAAAGCATTATATTATGCTGCTGAAATAGGCATGGAAAACCATAAAGAGTTTGAAACTAAACTCTACACTTTACGCTTACATCAACTAGACCCCGATACCATTCTTATTAAGCTCTCTTATAGAAATAGTGAGGATGAGTTCATTGTATATGAAACAGATATGCCTCTCGAGGAGTTTATTAATCTGATTGAAGAGTATGAAGATGCTGTAGAGTCCGATGTTCACACTATCCACATAACTCGCATCCAAGACTCATTTGAACTTACCATCGATCAATGAAAAGCGATTTTTTTAAGAACAACTGTAGCATGAACAGCGCATAGCGGCTAGTGCTTATACTACTACAGTCGTAGCTTTAAAAAAGTCCGCTTGCGACAAAAAAATTATCTTTGAGCACCCTTCTCACCGAGAATTTACTCTATATCGAGGAAATTTTTGTAGATAATTTTCAGAAAATACGATGTTTTTGTAAAGAAGGACCTGTTTTTTTTATAGACATATAAAGAAAAATAACAAAACTTTAAACAATCATAGACCTCGAAGTACACTCATACTCGCTGCTAGAAAGCTAGACAGAAAGAGAAACTGTAAAATTCAAGCCCACAGCTTTATAGAATACAACAGTAAAAAGAGGGTTCTGTATAAACTAATACCGTTTTTTCCTGAGGAATTTTAAGAACAAGTATCCATAGCATCAATATCAGTTAGAAAATCGAGAGAAGACTCTGACAAATATTCATTAATAATCTCCTCTCTAATTTTTTTTTGATCCTCTGTTAAAAGCTGTGTAAAAAGATCGCTATCAAGCAGGCCTACATAGTTTGTTTCATGTACAAAAGGCGCAAGCTCCTCAGAATCCTCAAGCTTTGAACGCTGCTCAGTGGTTAAATTAAGCTTTTCAAGTACAGAGAGTGTTTGCTTATCTTTACAACACTGTTTCCAAAAAAAATAGGTCGAAGCAGCTAAAATACCTGTGCCAATAATGATTTTTTTATACTCTTTAGCACATATCTTAAGAGCCTGGGCCGTCTGTGTGGTATCTCCATAGAACAGATCCTTTACATGAAAGAAATCTGCTGCTTTTTTAAATGCATAGCATATCCCCACACCACAACCCACTTTCAGTATATCGGAACTCTTAAGGCCCTCATCTTTGATCTCTTCTGCCTTTATTGACAAAGGAAGAACTATATGATGCACTATAGAATCCTTTAGACTTTCAGCATACGAATCGAGAGCTGTTCTGATTTTCTCATTGGTTTTATAACCATAAACAGATGCTGCAGTAAGAGCAATCAGTCCCATACCCACAAGTGGTTTATAGGGTGCGGCATTCAGTGTAGAGTCAGTTCCAGAAGTTTTCATTCCTTTTTCATGTAAAAGACCCTGCGTACAATTTTCTACGACAGAACTTTCATCTGGAGACAGCTTTTGGGACGCATGTGTCGTACAACAGAATGCCAGTAAAAAAACAGCTCCACTCATTTTTATATAATCTATTTTTATCATTTTAACCTCGTCATTCACCCTAACTAGAGTGTTAATTACTATTTTATGCTTTTTTAGCCTGTTAAAACACTCTTTAATCGTCAATAGTTTTAACATATTTTTATACACAAGAAAAATGCCCTTTTTGGCATTCTCTTCTTTATTTCAACAAACTTTCAACGTAGGCATTAAGTAGATCACTTTTCTTATATGAATACTATCACTAAGAGCAGGCGCTTTTGAGATAGTATACCCCTTTTTCTAGGCGGCACATCACTGTTTTCTGGATATTTTTCAAAGAAAAGGCTGTACCTATCTCTATCTCACTATAGATCATACACCAGAAAAATCAAAAGACCCCCGGCTACACTTCACCTTCTTAAGTAGAGAGAAAAATGAGTAGAACACAGTGGTATCGTTTTTTACAAAGATTTCAATAAGGCTTGTAGAACGATAAAAACCGACGAAAAAACTTTCCTCTCACCCAGTATTGATCCCACCCTAAAAAAAGCAATCAACGGCCCTCTTAATACCTAAAAAATAATTTTTTGGTAACAAGGCAGAGTAAAACCCCTGTAAAAACCTGTTTTCTTGGTCACTACCTCTAACAAAAATAGTTTTTTAAACGAGTAAACTCATTACCTACTTCAAATAGAAAGATGATGGGGCCTTCAACATAGAAACCTATCACTTTCCTCTACCATATATGTGGACTTATAACAAAGATACGCCTCAAGGAGCTCCAATAGATCTTTTTGAGGGAAAAATTTCTTAAGGATTTCTTTAAGTAAGTGATTAATCATTACCTCTATTATCAGGAACTGACATGCGCTGGATTTGAGGGCTATTCAGGGGGCAACCATAGATACAAAATACTCTACACCAAAAATAAAAAAAGAAGGAAATACTGCTTCTTTTTAAGTCTTATTATACTGTTATAAAGAATGATTTTTAATTATCAGTTATGGGCAATAAGCGCTCTGTGGGGACCTCTTTAAGTTTGGGAGGGAGGAGTTTCACCTATAAAATCCACTCATACTTTTACTACTCTTTTACTGTTCAGGTACAAGCAGAAGAAATGTTCCTCTTTGATGATGAGAAAGAATATAATCATCATCAGCTTCAAGAGGCACTTATAGCAGGCTGCTCTGCAATCAGGTAACTACAGGTGCTCGACATTGAAAATAAGAAAGGATGACACATCTTTAATACGATCAAAAAAATAGGACAACCGATACGGTTTGTACCATTTTAAAAAATCGGCACAGATAGAGCGACGTGCTGTTATACAAAAACGAGAAGAAGAGAGGATAATATCCCCTCTTCTTCTCCTGTCATTACACTTTATTATATGATTTCTGTTTTTGACATCTAATGCTTGGAAAGCAAACGATTCTTACAAGGTATCTAAGAAAGCAGCTTCAAGAGCTTTTAATCCATTAAGTTGCTCAATACAACTCATTACCCATTCTAATTGTGCTTCTGTAAGAAGATTCATCAATGATTCATCTTGGATAAAGATACCAATAGTGTCAATTGCGGTAAGTCTCTTTTGTAATACTTCCTGGCCCTCTTCTAGAATTGTGCCAAAATCTTGAAGATAAGAAGCATGACGTACTGCTGAAAGAGTAACCAAGAAATTATAAAATACTTGTGTCGCTTGAGGATTTTTTTGAAGAATTTCCATATACTCTTGATTCAGCAACAATGAATGAGCTGTCGGAAGAGCTTCTGCTAAAAAGAGATAACAAAGATTTTTTGTTTCATCATCCTTGTTTTTAGAGAATGCTTCAACAAAATCAGGATCCAAGAATAGCACAGGAAGCTTTTCGCATATATCTGTTAATATTCCAGCAAAGAGAGCTTTTGCTTGAGGACCCTTTTGACAAAGATCTCTCATAAAATCCTTGTCCAACAATAAACTATGAGGTTTTTCTAAAACCATAGTACATAAAGCTTCTATTCTTTGTGCTCCACTTTCT
>JACDFK010000095.1 GCA_013815795.1 Candidatus Babelota bacterium
CTCTATGGCTCTTTCTCATAGTAGTTATCCTTATAAGCAGCCATCTACGGCTTTAGTTAATCCTCATTTCAATACGGGGTGTAGTCTCGAACAGCTTTAACACTTTAAACCCTCAAGCTGTTCGATAAAAGTTCTTACTAAAACTATCTTTCTCACGTATACTTTTCCTTTATTTAACCTGAGACTGAAAGCGCTGAGGAACTTTAATAGAAGGAAGAAACTTAATAAAATCGAGCCAATTAATTTTACCTAAAGTTCGAACATCATAGGGATCTTTTTGACTAAGATCGAGCGATAATATCCAAGAAAGATCCGGATGAATTTCCTTACCCTCTTTTTCTCTCTTTAATAAATAGTTCTTAATATGCCCTAAATGCCACACTGTGGTTGATACCATAGGAGAGTCTTCGATAAATTTTCGTGTTTCTACAATAGCTTTATCTAAATCGATTGAAAACCCATAGGTACGAGGATCTTCTTGAAGAACAATAAGCTCTAAAATAGTACGCACACATTTTTGACAATGACAACAGTTGTAAACTACCTTTTCTTCACATACTCGAATAAAAGGTTTTTCCAGATGCCCTTTTTTAACCATGTCTGCTAGTAACTCACACTTTTCAAGTCTATTATAGTCAAAAAGATCATGTTCCAGTTTCACCCCCGCAAATTTAAGATTATTATCTATAAAAGGGTTTGCCGCAGCAGGAAATGGGAAATCCCAGCTAATAGTCGAACCATGAAGTAAAACAGGATATCCTTTTAATAAAAGAATTGGTGCTACAAGACCAGCCCATCCAATTCCTTCTACCGCAAAAATCCTCCAGGAAACTATTTCAGGAACAAGAGTATCAAGCACCGGCCGATTCAAAAAAGAAGAGTAGTTTGATCGTATAAAGGTGTTAGTATGACCATAGGCTGCCGCAAACTTTTTAAAATGTTTCACACGAATATCCCACAGAACCTTATCATGCAAAGGGAGATCCCAATGGCCCCACGCAGTTATAAGAAGTTGATCTTTCTCTCTATGATACAGTGAACTTGCGGTAGAATCTACTCCTCCACTAAAAAGAAGTGCTACCTTTTCCTTTTTTCCTTTTACCGGAACAAAAGAGTTTGATACTAGTTTTCGAGGAATAAGCTTTCCCTTCCAGGAGGTTTTTTTGTAAAGCTGTTTTAAAACCTTTTTCACCGTTTTAAGTGATGAATAAAGCTCTTTATCCATAGAATCAACATAATATGTCTTTCCCGAAATCCATACAATTGAGATAGCATTCATAATAAAAGGCATAATTTGCACCGAATAGTCCAGCTTAGAAAGATCTATATCCTCATCATATTCGGCAAAAAAATTACCCATTAAATATTTCTTTTTAAACTGCTCATTCACCTCAACAGTTACTTTATTTCTCTCGATAATAACCGATTCAATAAGATCTTCGCTGTAGATTGTAGCCATTCCAGCCACACACAGCAATCCGCAAAAAAGTGTGTTCTTCATAAGATACTCTTTCGTTAAAGTGAGTTAAGGGGTTTATACGTTTTTTTAGAGCGGATAAACAGATCAAGTTTTATCTGTTCTTCTCGCCCTATATAATGATCATTAAGTCCAGTATCTGCGTTATACATATAAAGAACGGTATCTTCAATAAAAGCACTATGATTACATGCTACGTCGCTTGACGGAGCACACATTTCAAGCATGGGAAACATAAACGCCATATCACCCGCCTTTGTAAAAAAAGACCCATCAGGACCACAAAGATCCTCTTTTTTTATTTTTTTAAAAAGCCCTGCTTTAAAAGTTTTAAGATGAGAAGGAACATTAGGCGACTGTCTGAAAGTACGTGAATAAATAACCTCTGGTGGATACGACGAGCATTGCATCCAAAACTCCCCGGAAGGTATCACTACAAACCTACCAAACGTCATCCATATTTCAGGATTAGCATAGGCTTTTTCTAATCGCTGAAGCACTCCCTTATGCGCGAGCATATCATCACCATCAATACTCACCACTATCTCATCATCAGCAATACGGCTATGTACCACATTATAAATATTTTCAAGTGCAGCCCCGACTCTTTTTTCATTATGTAATACCTCAATAAAATCAGGCGACAACGAATGTCGAGCGACAAATTCATCAACCAGTTTTCCTGTGTTATCTGTCGAACAGTCATTTACATAAATAATCTTATAGGGCGTTGAGGATCGTTGATAGAGCAACGATCTAAGATTCCTTTCTACATACTTTTCATTATTATAGGAAGTAACAAGCAGCACAAAGGAGGGAACGTTTTCATAAGCTTGTATATACAAAGACAACACACTCACAAGGATGCTATACAAAAATCTGTTCATAGTTAGTCCTTTTTCTCCGTAAGCACACTCATTTTATCCCAAAAAAAGGCCAGATTTCTGTAAAGATGTGGAAAATTAGGTCGACTCTCTATCGCTTTAAGCGTGGCCTGCTCCCCCAGTTCATAGTCCCCAAAATACCAAGCACTCCGACTCAAAAGCTCCCACCGATCATACTCATATAAGTGAGCCTCAACCTCAAGTATCTCATGTTCAGGCCGCACAATATCAGCAGCACGTTTAGAATAAATATAGCTCACGGGGTGATTATCTTTCTCCATATAATAAGCAGCAATACGTACGAGGGGCTCTGCCCGATGAGGACGTAAGCTATAGGCCTTCAAAAAATAGGAGTGAGCTTCTTCCCACTTAAAGGTCTCAGGCTCCTGTTGAGCAAGAATCATAGTAACTATTCCAAGCTTATAGTAAGCAAAGTAGTCTTCTTCAGGAAAAGAAGAAAGTTTTACCCGATGACACAGATACATATAAGCATCCCGATAGTTACCAAGCCAGAACTCGGTAAGCCCAAGATACAGAGCAGTTCGAGGATTATCAGGATGAGCAGAAAAACCTTTCAGTAAAAGATCCCTATCTCGGTACCAACGCTGAGTCGATTTTTCTTGACCCACCTTACTTGCTCCCAAGGTAAAGTAGATAGAGCGGGGGACCCGTTCCTCCGAACATTTGGTAGTACACTCATGCGTCTCCCCCTCAAATTCGACATCATCGTTCGTTAAAAAGAGCCGTTCTTTTATAAATTCAAACTCTATGGAAGTATCCATAGAATGCTTATCAGAATGATGAGGAGAACTTTTAACTTCAACAGTAAGATGATAATAAGGTGAACGGGTTCCCATTACCTTATCAAGACGTGCTTTTTCTGTACGACAAAATTCAATAAGGAGATCCATCGAATTGAGATACCACTCAGCATCAGGAAAAAGGATAAACGTTGACTGAGGAAATCTCTTGCGAGTAAAAGCAAGAGCTCTATTACGTGAAGTCGAAAAATCTACCCAAGGATCTTGTAGAATAATGAAGTTTTTAATATCATTTTTTTCAAAAAACTCTTGTGCTATTTTTTCAGTCCCATCGTGAGACCCGGTATCACAGACAACATACGCAATATCTTTTTTATTACTAATTTCCTGCGGAATATACGATTGTATAGTGGGGACGATAACATCTTTTTCATTTTTTACCATTAAAAGCACAACCAAAAGGGGATCTACTGCACTGTAATTAGGGTCATATACAGAGCCAACAAGGGGCATAACAGTCCACGTAAAAAAAGTAGCTAACAGTACCTTTTTTATATTCATCCTAACTCCTTTAAACCTTTACACAGTAGCTACAAAAATTCCGAGATCAGGACAAGAGTACCATTGCACGATGACAAAAATAAAGAGTTTGCCAACTTATTTTCGTACCCCATTTTACTGTACGGGAGATCTCCTTAGTTTAATATAGAAGCTCTCCCCCTGGTGTGGTGTTATAGTAGGTAGATTTCCTTGTGTATACATTCCGCATACATCCACTCTCCATTAAAATGTGAGGGTAGCTTCTTTCATACAATGAAACTAGCGTTTAGTTAAAGAGTCTTACACGTAGATATCTTCATACTATTTATTACTAATTATTTAACACAGCTATACGTACTGATTATAAAAGAAAATAAATTTAAATAAAATTATTAAAATATTGATTATTAGAAAATAAAAATGATATACTCTAACTAGATGAGCGCAAAAAATTACTGTGTAAGCTTTAAACAGATAATTTCGATCGTATTGTAAATATAAAGTAAAACAACCCACATATTTCAATTGCATCGATTTATAACGAAACAAATCTTTTACAGCCTTTGATGTTTCATAAGTCAAAAAATATCCTAATTTACAACACATTAACACAAGGAATAGAATGAAGAAACTTATTTTATCACTATCACTCTCTATGACCATTCTTATGGGACATACTTCACTTATGGCTATGGAAATGCCCAAAGTGACCGTTAATAATAGTTCTAATAAGCCCCTTACTCTAGAGTATAGAAATACGAAAAACTTCGACACCGGCAACCCGAGTCTAAAAAATATTGAAGCGGGCGAAGAAACTGATATCGACCAAAGACCGAATGATAGTATCAATTCCTTGACTATTACCGTTTCAAATGACCCTTCAGTTCAACCTCTTGATATAAAACCTGAAGATATAGTTACTCTTGCCGAGTTCCCTACTTCTACTATAGAGATTATTTCAGGCCCTCAAGGTAAATTAGAGTATGAAATTATTACTCCTGAAAAAATGGATAGAAAAGCTAAAGATCTAGAGCCCAAATCTTTCAAAAAAGAAGAAGCACAATTTTCTGCGGACTCACCAGAACAAAAAGTAGAAAGAATATCTATTGGTGGTACTCGTAAAATTATTCAGCCCCAATCTAAGCAAGATAAAGAAGGATCAAAGATATTTATAGAAAAAACAGAAGGATTCACACCTACAATAGTAGGAAATAACTTACAAATTACAAAAATTATAAATGAAGCTCAAGTAGCGACTATCGCCATACTTCCTTCTGCTGATCCATTAGGGGAAAAAGTTGGATACGTTCATTCCCGTGAAGGCATGGTTTTTATAAGTGCAGTGTGG
>JACDFK010000096.1 GCA_013815795.1 Candidatus Babelota bacterium
ATAACCATTCTTTATCTCCCTCCTTACTCTCCTGAGTTAAATCCTGTTGAACAAGTGTGGGATTATTTACGCTCAAATTATTTATCCAATCGAGTTTATGAGACTATCAATGATGTATTTGATGCCTGCTGTGACGCCTGGAATATGTTTGTTACTCAACCTGAAGTCATTTTTTCTATTGGTATGCGATCATGGATCAATTGGCTTCCAGAATAGTATTGATATTAAATGAAACTGGTATAACACAATAAAAAGAGATTAGTTCCTTAACGTTAAGCGCACGTTAACGCGTTAAGAATACTGCAAGGATGGTTTAGAATGTAATTCATATGACCCTTGCCATGTTCTCTACAGAATTTTTTAGTAATAAATTTTGTATCTGTAAATTCCAGAGCATTTCAGGCAATAGGAAGGTCTCAAAATAAATGTTATAATGAAAATACAATTAAAATTAATTTAATAGATTGCAAAAGTTTAATATGTACAAACAAAAAATGTGTTCTTTCCTCTTACTTATTTTCTCATTGTTAAGCGTTTCGTCTTCTACGCATGCAATGAAAATGAATAGCCTTACTCGAACTGTACTACATCATCAATCAAAAAATGTACCTTGGAATCTTGAAACGCTTCTTGAAGATCCTGTTAAATTAATAATACAAGAATTGCGTACTGCAAAAACCGGGACCGATGCTGTTAAAAATTTATACAGGCTGTCTATCGTGTCTAAAAAATTAAACCTTCTAGTGAAATATAAAAGAGTCACTCAAAGCTTTATCGAATATTTACTTTCTCATTATAATGATATTAATAAAAAATTGCTTATCAATCTCACTCGCTTTACAAACACAGAAGCATAACAGTTGTGGTATCTCTATTGGAATAATGCTCAGAATGTCTATAAGAGGCTTCCGACAGAGGGAGACTATTCCAGAGAGGAAGACGATTTCGATGGTTTAACCGATACAAATACAGAAACATCACAAGAGGAAATAGTAGCTCTTTTAAGAGATCGAATAAATGAAGATAATGTAATTCCACACGTTATTAATTCTTTTAGACACTATGGTAGTGGTTGGTCATTGTTACATAAAGCAATAAATTCCTCTTTAAGAAATAAAGGAATGATAATCGAAACACTTCTTGAACGAGGAGCTAATCCAAACTGTTTAGACGCAGCAGGCTTAACTCCGTTACATAGTGCAGTCGAACTGTATGAGGTGGAGGAAGATGATGATACTACAAAAAATATTGTGCAACTTCTTCTGAAATTTGGTGCGGACCCAAATAGTAACGATATAGTTAATGGAAAAACTCCTCTGCATTCGTTACTAAACAAATATTCAGAGAATGAAGATACTGATAATGTTACCTTAGATATAGGTATAATAGCTCTACTTTTACACTTCAAAGCTGATCCTAATGGTAAAGATAAGGACGGCAATACTCCTTTTCATTATGCTATAATGGCACCAAATTATGAAAATTTGATTAACTTACTTTTACTTTATAAGGGTGATATACAGAGCAAAAACCATAATGGTGAAACTCTTATATTTTATATACCTTATCATGTACTCGTATCACGTACAAAACTCACTAATTTTTTTAAATTTCTTTTAGAGAAAGGCGTTGATATAACTATTCAAAATAATCTTGGGCAAACGTTCATGAATGAATTGTTAAGGGGAGAAACTATTTGGCATTGTAAAGAATGGTCTTGTAAAAATCTAGCTAAAATTATAGCTCCCTTAGGTATAGATATTTATAAAAAAGACTTGAAGGGCAACGATTGCATACATACCTCTCTAAAAAAAGGAAATTTCAAGCTCGTGTTTATAAATGATAAGTATAATTATTTTCTAAAATACGGGCTTAATTTTACAGGTAAAAACAATAAAGGAAAAACGTATTTACATTGTGCTAGCCGTTCGGGAAATAAAGAACTTGTTGAGTTTCTTATAGATCAAGGACTTAGTATTCATGATAAAACTAACGATGGAAAAACCTGTTTACACTATGCCGCACAGTCGGACAATAAAGAGCTCGTTGAATTTTTCATTGAGCAGGGGCTTAACATACAGGATAAAACTACGAAAGGCCAAACATGCTTACACCTGGCAGCCCCCTGCGGCGATAAAGCTAGTGCTGTGTTTTTTATACAACAAGGCCTAAGCATACACGATAAAACTCTTGAAGGTAAAACTTGTTTACACTTAGCAGTAGATGCACATAATACAGATCTCATTCAGTTTTTCTTAGAAAAAGGACTTTTCTTATATGATAAAACGAATGATGATAAAACATGCTTATATGGAGTAAAAAGTAGGAAAATTAGTAGTGAATTAGCAGACTTAATAAATGGTACCATTATCTCTGAATTTCAGTATCACAAGGGCTCGCCACTAGAAGTGAGAGAAAGAATTAAATCGTATATCAAAGATGGCTTCAATATTAATGCTCAAGATTAAAAGGGCGGCACCTGCCTTCATTATGCCATTTTTACGGGAGATAAGGCGTTGGTAGATTTCCTTATAAACCTTGGGACTGATATACAGAGAAAATTTAAGGATGGTGAAACCTGCCTTCATGCGGCTGTTGAAAGCGGAAATATAGAAATGGTTCAATTTTTTGTTAATCAAGGCGTTGATGTAACTGCTCAAAACAAGAATGGACTTTCCTGCTTACACTATGCAGTCAAAAACAATTCTATAAAAATGGCTCAATTTGTTATAGAACAACTAAAAGTTAGTATAACTATTAAAGATAAGAATGGCCTTACGTGTTTAGCCTATGCAGCGGAAAACGGGAATACGGAGATGATTCAATTTCTTATTGATAAAGGCTTAGATATTACTGTTGAAGAGAATGGATATATGTGTTTACAGTGCGCTGCCAAATATAACACTAAAGAGGTACTAGAATTTCTTATGAATAAAGGGCTCTCTATCTATGCTCTAAATAGAGCTAATCTTAGCTGCCTGGATTACGCTGTTTTTAATGGAAATAGAGAGATGGTTAGATTTCTTATAACTAGGGGGTTAAACATCAAGTTTATAGATGGAAATAAACTTACCTTTTTACACAAAGCGGCCCTATATAATCAACCACAGATGATCGAATTACTTATCGAATTAGGGGTTGATACCAACGCTACAGATGCAAATGGTCTTACCTGGCGACAACTTTCTCTCTTAGACAGCAATGAAAAATACGCTCTGAGAAACCTCATAAATATAAATATGCGTATTAATGCATCAGCTTGCAATGGCCTTTCATATACAGAGGATGGAATAGTAATTAAAGGCGATCCAAGGAAAACTTTTAACTTCTTTTTTGACAAAGATATGGAATTTAAAATAAAAAGCTAGAATTACTAAATTTTGGAATGTTCTATGTTTTTAAAAGGAGCGATAGAAGGCCGTCCTGCTTTTTAAGTATACTATTTTTTCACTACTATTATCTCTTATAGCCGAAATATACACACTCTATAAAACCATACATTTGATCTGATAACCACCTACGTCTTCAAATTTCTTATTTATTTCTTTATTTTTATGAGCAAAAGGGACGTATCTCGATAATAGAGAAGTTATTATAATTCTCATTCAGTTTACTCATAAAAGATCCAGAAACCATTTCTTAATATTTCGTTGCATTAATAACAGTGACTACGCACGTTCTATTTTTCTATAGTGAAACATTTATTGATTCGTAGAGTAAAATGGGGAGAACTATTACTTGCACATCCGCTTTATTTTTGACGTTAGTAATTCCGCAATCGATTCAAGGGAAGACTTTTTAGAAATAGGGCTGTCAACTGGTCGAAATACCTCTTTAGAGCAGAACGCAGCTCTTCTAAGAAGCATTATCTCTAGCCAATAGCGGAAGTAGAAAATGACTTTCAGAAGGGACTATTCTTTACATTGAGTGATGTTTTTTATCAGTAAAACTTACATACATGAAACAAACATTGTAATATTTCTTGACGTGCTCCGTTTTATGAAGTATGATAATAGTAAGGTTATTTGTAATTGTCTTCTGGTTGGGGAAGCGGTTGTCAAAAGTGACTGTTTTTAAATTTTTTTACACACCAACGCTTTGAGGTTATTAGATGAATATTTACGTAGGAAATCTTTCTCGTCTTACAACGGAAGAAACCCTAAGACGGACATTTGAGCAATTTGGCCAAGTGACATCCGTAAAAATTATTTTTGACAGAGAAACAAGAGAATCAAGAGGCTTTGCCTTTGTTGAGATGCCGGTAGCGGACGAAGCTCTTCAAGGAATTGCTAAAATGAATGATCAAGAACTTGACGGACGTAAACTTCGTGTAAACGAAGCTAGAGAAGCAGAACGTGGAGGTACAGGATCCCGTCCTCGCTTTGAAGATAGAGGTCCAAGGTCTCCGCGCAGTGGTGGTAGCGGTGGCAACGGTGGCGGCGGATTCCGTAACCGGTTCTAAAAAATACCAAAGAAAAGGAAGGAGCAAAACTCCTTCCTTTTTTCTATTTAAAAATAAGACCTAATAAAAACATATCCTACAAATCTCATCTCTGAGTAAAACTTACTACACCATCTTCTAATCTTTTTTATTTTTGATATATGATGCGATCAGTAAAATTTCCACATTTACTATATTGATAACAGGTATAGCAAATGATCTATGAATAAAGATCGTTCTATGGTAAACTATAGTCCTAACAAGGAGGAATTGCTATGGCTCTAGCGTACAGTGAAGATCTAAGAAAACGTGCAGTGGCTCTAATTGAGGATGGCAAAAAAATAGAGAAAGTTGCAAAATTACTACATATTGCACGATCGACCCTTTTTCGATGGGTTAGACAAAAACACAACGAGGGAAGTTTAGCCCCCAAAAAAGACTGGCGCAAGGGATATGGCAATAAAATTCCTGATTTAGAAAAATTTGAGCAGTTTGTTAAAGATAACCACGGAATGACAGCGACTGCAATGGCAGAAAAGTGGGGCTCTATAAG
>JACDFK010000035.1 GCA_013815795.1 Candidatus Babelota bacterium
GTTTTGAGCAATTAAGTGCTCGATAAAGCTCTATTTTCAACTATTTAGACGTAAAAACACTTCTTTTAAAATAAAGGAATAGCGACCTGATCAGATCTTTAATAAGTGTTGCTCAAGTCCTGTTTAAATGCTTTTTTCTACCGATGTGACGTTCGTACACCGTAGAGCATTGAAATTCCTTAAAGGAACTTATATTGAAAATTAAAAGGTGTAATGGCAAAGGGAGAATATTATGCGCAGAGCGCAAAAAAGAATTGGAAGGGAAAAAAAGAGAAATGTGTCTTTATTCCCGACACTCTGGAAACGAGAGGAGAAGAATTAGGAACAGTCCATCCAAGCGTTATGCTTCGGTTAAGGTGTATAATATAGTGTATAGTACTCATTTGAGTCCTTGATGGTTAAAGAGCGGGTTTAAATTCTTAAAAAGCTTTTAAATGCTTTTTCTACCGATGTGACGTTAGTACACCGTAGAGCATTGAAATTCCTTAAAGGAACTTATATTGAAAATTAAAAGGTGTAATAGTAAAGGGAGAATATTATGCGCAGAGCGCAAAAAAGAATTGGAAGGAAAAAAAAGAGAAATGTGTCTTTATTCCCGACACTCGGGAAACGAGAGGAGAAGAATTAGGAACAGTGCACCCAAGCGTTATGCTTCGGTTGATGAGGTCCATTATAGTAGAGGTGGTCATGTGGTCCTTTATGCAACTATGTATAATTAATTTCTAAACTCTATAAAATAACTATAACACATTTCAGTTTAATTGCAATTCGTGTATGAAGATGGATTGAAAATTGTGTAAAATAAACTTTGTAATGGAAAAAATAGTGTAGAAAAATAGAAGTGATATTTCATGAGGAGACCTTCAATGCCTCCTGGGAAATAAGTGCGATATAACGTAACGATACAGAGCAATCTCTCGATAGAAAGATTTAAAAGACTTTTATTTTAGAGTTTTCTATCCTCTTGTTTACAGATGTGCCTGCAGAAATTCCCTTGTATAAAACCGTTTTAATAGCTTTAAAAGCACTCCTGAAAAACACTTTTACAGCAGGCGAAGTTTTTTGTATGGTTATATGGTTAAATACGTGATAAGAGCTCTTTTAAAAGCTTCGTATCGTCAGCTTTTTCAATAGCATTATTTACCGTCGCGACGTACATTTCTCGAATGGTTACAATAGCGTTTTTCATAGTTGCCAGAATAGATTGAAGCTGTGTAATATCGATGTTTTCAGGACTCTTCTCACACCATTTTTTTGCTTCAGGAAGATCGGCTTCCTTGAATGCAAGAAGCTCTTCCTCTGAAGAAAGGGTAGTAGAGGGCGAATAGAGCATAAATGCTTTCAGCCTATCATCCATTAAACGATTAAGTTCTATCTCTAATTCAGTGAGTGTTTCGTCTAAATCTTTTTGGCTAATTTTTACTGACCCTCGATATTTTGTTTCATGAAGTTTTAGGCGCTCTACTTGTTTCCTTTGTCGCTTTTTTTTACTTTCCTCTTTTTCAGCGTGTAGAATCTGATCTTCAAATTCATGAGGAGCCACACTTTTGCCCTCAATAGAAAAATATTCTTTCTTGACTGCGTTCTCGATAATGGTCTCATGGACAAAGATAACATTGTTAATGAGCTCTTCTTCCACGAACGTGAAAGACTGTTTTTGAACTTGGCCGTTAAGGAACGAACATCCTAGAACAATGCCTATTAAATGTTTTTTCATACGAGAATCCTTCTTTTTAAGTTTCTATGAGTTCAAGCTCGTATCTACCAGAGTCGAGAGACTGTGATAGCGAACGAGCTTAAGATTATTCAAGGGGAAATTTTCTGTTTATTTTAGGACAACCTCGTAGGTCATTAAGGTGCATAGTTTCTATGCTTTTTTTGTGTTCAAACCTATTTTTTATTTGTATCTTACTCTCTATTATTAACCGGTTTGCATAGTTTGTAAAGGTATAAGTGCTCATTTGCGACTGCATGCTACTTTTTGTCTAACACTACTCTAGATAAATGAAATAATCGCAAAAAATAAAATATGAATTAAAAAATTATACATCAAAACGTTCCTCCAGAGGGTCATCTATGTGGCTGATTGTAGGTAGGTATCCATTTTTAGTTGTACTCATGTAGCAAAAGCAAAAAATAGGGTGGGAAGGCTATAAAACTTAGTTCAAGCAAAATTATAAACTAACTATAAAAAAGCGAGCCATTCTGCTAAGGACATTTTATATCGCTTACTCATGTAAAGACATTCTCCTGATCAAGATAACACTAAAGGGAGTTTCTGATTATCACCTCGCCTAAAGTATTAAAACAGCCTACATTAAGGAATTTTCATCCCATGAAACACTATGTAGCATAGACCTTTAGATGTCTTGGAAGAGTATGATTTGGGTTGTTCGTTTCAAGCACATGTATACATTCTTCTTAGAATAGCTCTATTTTTCGCAGCTTTTCGCTTTCTAATTTTACCTACATCTTCAGGAAATAAGCTTATAAATGTTACAGTGCTATTTTTCTTTTTTTGTAGAGTGCATAACCGAGAAAAACGTGTATACAATCATAAATATAAGCTCCCATTCTACTACTTAAATGCTCTAGTCCTCAAGGGGCCCTGTATTGTAATGAAAATTCTTGAAAAATGTGGTATACTAATTTTATACTAACATTCATAATTCTGAGTAATGGTACTGTATAGTAACAAGTAAGAGATACTAATTTGAATATCATGAAGAATAGAAAAAAAGGGTTTTTCTCTATATCTGCTGTTGCCAAAATGTTTTCAGTGCATCAGCAAACGATTCGCCTGTATGAAAAAGAGGGGCTTATAACACCGAAGCGCTCTGAGGGTAATACTCGGCTTTTTTCAGAGGAAGATGTGGATCGTTTAGAGGAGATAATTCATTTGACCCATAAAATTGGAATTAATTTAGCTGGCGTTGAGATGATTTTGCGTATGCAAAAACAGATAAAAAAAATGCAAAAAGAGATGAATCAGCTCTTTCAGCAAGCACAAGATGAGCTTGTTCAAGAAAGTAGCGTAAGTAAAGATATTATTAAAGAAGCCGCTCATAAAGTTGCTTATTTAAAAAAAGAAAAACAACTACCTGAAGAGCTCTCGACAGAAGATCTTTTTACGTTAGAGTGTGATATAGATAAAAAGTAGGGAGTGATTTGAAATCTGAAGATGTTAAAAACGCCCTTTTTGTTGTGATTATATCTACTCTTTATAGATATATTGTTAAGTGGTTTTCATTACCGTATGATCAGCCGAATGATATCCGCCAAATTTTTGTTAATGGAATGTGGGATTTGATTGGGTTTGCTCTTTTTCTGCTACTAAGCGCCATGCTTTATAACAGATATGTGTTAAAACAAGGGGAGTCGATGAAAGTCACTGGAAGCAGTGTGCTTTTAGTAGTTGTTTTTATGGTTTTGTTCAACCTAGTACGTACGATGATAGAAATATGATACTCTATAAAAAGTAGGAGGTAGAGCTATGTGGTTTAATCAAATTAAAACTGCGGTTTTATTAGGATGCATGTCTGGTCTTCTTATGATGATAGGCGGGCTTTTCGGGGGCATGAGTGGTGTACTCATTTTCTTTGTTATTTCTCTTATTATGAATGGGTTTGCATACTTTTATTCAGATAAAATGGTGTTGGCTATGTATAAAGCTAAGCCTCTAGAACGTGAAAAATATGAATGGATTTATGAGATAATAGAAGAGCTTACCTCTAAAAGTGATTTACCGATGCCAAAATTATGGCTTGTCGATACCCCCATGGCGAATGCTTTTGCTACAGGTAGAAATCCTCAGCACTCATCGGTGGCGGTGACTACAGGCATATTGCAGATATTAGATAGGCAAGAGCTCAGAGGTGTTTTGGCTCATGAAGTGTCACATATTAAAAACAGAGATATTTTGATTGGCACGGTTGCGGCCACACTTGCTACGGCAATCGGTTTTCTTGCAAATATGATGCAAAATATGGCTTTCTTTGGTACGCTATCGCGAGGTAGTGATAGACGTGGACCCAATCCGTTGGCTTTGCTCGTGGTTGCGATTTTAATGCCAATAGCTGCAACATTGATTCAGTTAGCTATTACTCGATCTCGAGAATATTTAGCTGATGAATCGGGCGCTCATGTTTCTCATGATCCCTTAGCTTTGGCATCAGCATTAGAAAAACTTCATGCTCGGTCTCAGCAAGCTCATTTTGCTGATAATGATACGGCGCATGCTACTACAGCACATTTATTTATTGTAAAGCCATTTAGCGGCAAAGGGTTATCGTCCCTGTTTTCGACTCATCCCCCTATGGAAGAGCGAGTGGCGCGGTTAAGAGCATTGTATGAAAAAATGATGCATTTATAAAAAATAAGGATACTACAATGATAAATCAAGGACCTTTTGATAACGATGGACAACAATTTGTGGTATCCTATCAACTTTTACAGCTTCTTCGATGGCTTTTTGAACATGAGCAAGAGGCAGTAAGAAGATTAGTGACACGCGCTCTTACTGATGGTCTTGATGAAGTTCTTACTCGACAGGCTCGGCCAATGGAAACTGATGGAGATATACAGCAAAGTGTTATCGAATTTTTCTCACTTTTGGAGACGGTGCTTTATGAATCGTTGAACGAGGATGAGGTAAAAAAGGTTATTGCACGTAATCTTATACCATCAATAGATAATATTGATTCAGAATCATTTGATGAGATTATGGTAGCAAGCAGCGTTGCTAAAGCAACTTCCGCTGTTGAGAATAATCCTTATGAAGATCCAAAGGTTATTTTGTGCAAAGAGTTGCTTAAACGGTGGAAGCCTTCTAAGAAGCTAGGGATGCACTAAAAAAGTTGAGTTTTGAAAGTGCTTCACGTACTTCAAAGAGCGGCAACCCTAATATGTTTGAATAGGAACCATTAATAGAGTGAACAAATTGGCACCCATACTCTTCAATTGCCATTCCTCCTGCTACATGAAATGAGGGAGTATTCTCAAAATAATATGCTATCCATTCATCGGGAATCGACATGTTAATTGTGGAGCTCACCGACTGTTCTATTCGCTCTTCGGTGAGCCATATATCATTGTGATTAATCTTTTTATCAAGACAAAACCCGGTGATAACGGTACAACCTAAGCGCCATAATGCGAGCATTGCTCGTGCTTCCTGCTCGTTAGCGGGTTTGCCATGGACTTTTCCTTTTGTGTCGACGCATAAAGTATCGGCAGTAAGTACATAGGCACACTTTGTCGTATGGCTTGTGGGAACTGTTGCATAGTCCATTTTTGAGCGAGCAATAGCTCCAACAACTTCAGCTGCCGGCAACGTCCAGTCGCATGCAGATTCATCTGCAGATTGTGGGAGCTCTATAAAAAATATTTTTGATAAAGAAAGAAGGTGCTTGCGCATTCGAGATTGTGACGCAAGATAAAGCGGTTGATGCTGTTGCATATAATCCTAAAATGGCTGGGGTGGAAGGATTCGAACCTCCGAATGCCTGGACCAAAACCAGGTGCCTTGCCACTTGGCTACACCCCATCGTTTCAATAAAATTCTTAATTCGGTTAAGCACATTTTCATGTGTACTCAGTACAAATATAAGTTCTTTAAGTATAGCTGATGCCTCTATAGGAGTCAAGGAGAGAGAGGTTTTTTTCTATTGCAGCGCAGTTACTTGTTTTTTATTTGTTTAAAATACAATAAAACTCAACATTGATAAAATAATGTTTATAGTGGTGCGTTTTAAACGTTACAATGAGTCTGTTTTTACGTAAAAACGTTGTGAAATAAAATGATTATATCTGGTGGTGCTTTACGGGTAGCCACTGTATAAGCACAAGTACTAGCAGGTGAACCTACTACATTTTACCACAAGCACGGTGAGAGAATGTAAAACTTCTGGTATATAAACTGCTGTATAAGAGAGAATCTTGTAATGTACTATACAGAGCTTTGGGGGTGTTGAGTTTCTTTCCGTCTTGCCGAGATCAACGGTAGAAAGGTAACCTTAAAGGAGTTCAGTACCGCAATTTTTTAATCTCTTGGGAGTGTTGTAAAAATCCCTTAGGGAGCTTGTAGTTCTGCTGCCCGTAATTTTGCACTACGAGCTGAAGGATTTCGATCTGTTTCTTCTTGAGTCGCTATAATAACTTTTTTTGTTAAGATAGTTAAAACTTCGGTATGAGCTTTAAAAAACTGTTTAACGATACGATCTTCTCCCGAGTGAAAGCTGATACATACAATACGTCCTTGAGGCTTGAGTACGTCAAGTGCCTGAGTAAGCAACGATTTTATATTATTAAGTTCATCATTTATAAATATACGCAAAGCTTGAAATACTTTCGTTGCGGGATGAATGGTTCTACTATAACGTGGTATTACTTTCATTACGATAGCAGCAAGTTGTGTTGTACTAACTATAGGTGTTACAGCCCGTTCAGTTATAATAAAGCGAGCTACTTTTCTTGCACTTCGTTCTCCGCCAAGCGTAAAAAAAATATCTGATAACTGCTCTTCGGGAGCTTTATTAATAACGTCATACGCTGTTAACTGAGTATGACTGGGTGACATACGCATATCAAGAGGGGATTCAACGGTAAATGAGAAACCTTCTTCTTGAAGAATTTGGTATTGAGAGGTTCCAAAATCTGCCAGTATCCCATCAACTTTATTAATCTTTAGTTTTTTTAGATGGTTTTTAAGATGGGAAAAACTTCCCCAGTGGACGTAAAGACGATCTTTATACTCCTCTTCAAGAGCTGGAGCATTAAGCTCGAGCGCTTTTTTATCCCAATCGAATGCAACGACTTGGCACGTAGGCTCTGCATCCAAAATAGCTTTTGTATGGCCTCCTCCTCCAAAGGTGGTGTCGATATACACACCGTGAGGCTTAACGTTAAGAAACTGAAGTACTTCTTGTATGAGAACGGGAATATGATAAGGTTTTTCGGTGATCACGTAGGTCTCTTGTAAAGAGCGCTTTTTAAGAAGGCGCTCTTTTATTAGGGGTGTTAATTTTTATTAAAGCTCTTTTAGTTCATCAACTAAAAGGGATAGTTTCATGCTGCTTGATCCTTTTACAAGAATAACTGCTTCTCTATCTAATCTCTTTTTTAATGATTCTGCGGCTTCAAGCCAGGAAGGAACATGTTCAAATGTTATACCGACAGGTACTGTGGCTTTTGTCCATTTTACATGGTCACCCACGAGAACAACATGATTAAGAGAGGGAACTTTTCTAAGGAATCGACCAAGTTGTCTATGCCAAAAAGGGCTATTAACACCTAGTTCTAGCATGTCGCCTAATACTGCTATTTTTTGACCTTTTGATTCGATTTTTTCAAAGGCGAGTAAAGCGGCTTTCATGCTTTCGGGATTAGCATTGTAGCAATCATTAATCAATATACCCTTTGAGGCTTTCAACATTGCTTTTTCAAAGCGGCCAGCTATCGTTATAGGCATCTGTATGCCTTTTACAATGGTCTCACTAGGAATCTCTAAAAGATAACTTACTGCAGAACAGGCAAGTGCATTATTGATGCGTCCTGAATGATTAGTATCGAGCACAATTTGTAACCGCTCTTTATACAGCTTCATAACAAAATGCGTTTGAGTATTATTTGCTTGAACTTTTCGTGCTTGTACTTGATTGGTTGTTTTATATCCAAATTTTACGATCGGATGATTATAAGAAATAGTAGGTAAAATAGGGTTGTCGCCGTTTATAATCCCTATGCTATTCTCTTTGAAAAATTTAAATATTTCTCTTTTTTCATTTGCAATATCTTGTAAAGATCCCAGACCTTCCATATGACTATGGCCGATCGAAGTAATAATAGCGGTTGTCGGCTTTACAATTTCAGCCATGCGCCCCATTTCTCCCCGTTTACTTACACCCATTTCAAATATTGCGGCTTCATGATGAGAGTTCATTCTAAGAATATTTCTCGACACACCAAGAGCTGTATTTTGATTTCCTTCGGACATACAATGCTTAAGGCCATGTAACGTAAATATATTGCTCAACATCTCTTTTGTTGATGTTTTTCCTGCCGAACCGGTAATCCCTATGACAGGTATGGAGAATTGAGCACGCCACGCAGTTGCACATTGAATAACTGCAATGTGTGTATTTGGTACAAGAATAATGAACAGTTTTTTTACTTGATCAGCTTTTAGTTTTTTAAGGCAGCTTTTATTTTCTTCATTTACAATGAGACCCGCAGCACCTTTTTCAACCGCCTCCTCAATAAAATCATGCCCGTCAAAACGTTGACCTTTTATTGCAACGTAGACCTCACCGTCTTTTAGCTGGCGCGAATCTAATGATATGCCAGAAAAGTCCTGAAGCTCTGTGCCCATGAAGTTAGCCGCAGGGATTACTGATGAAATAAACTGTTGATTAAAACGCATTCTTAAACCTCAAGTCTTGGGTGTGTACTGTCTTTACTCTTTTGTCTATTTTGATGGTTAACATTAGTAATGATCAAAAAATAAAAATAAGAGCTATCTATAGACATAAAATAACTTTTATTTTCAATTTTTGCAATATCTTCTTTCTTACTTTTCAATAAAATGAAGGATCATATTTAAATTCATTACTAATGAATTCATTTTTTCAGTATGTATTAAACAATCATAGCTTATAATGTAACGAAGGCATGGGCCTTTTGTCAAATTTTATTGCAAAGATAACCGTTTTTCAGTGATCTTTTGTCACTTTTCTCATTTTTCCACCATCATTTGGCAATATATAACCGGTCGTTTCTAACTGTTCGATAATACGCGCTGATCTATTGTAGCCTATGCGGAATACTCGTTGTATTAATGATATAGATATTTCATCTTTATTTTTAACATAGTTAATAACATCTTGAAATATTTCGTCATTGTCTTGTTCGCTCTGCGGTTCATTTTTGAAACTGGTCAACTCTTTATATTCGACCTTTTGTTGTGATTTTATATGAGCGACCACTGAGCTAATTTCTGCGTCCGTTACTAATGCACCATGGACACGATGTACACTACCGCGCGTGTCTAAAAAGAGCATGTCACCTTTGCCCAGTAGTTTTTCGGCTCCCATCATATCTAAAATCGTTCGAGAATCTACTTTTGATGTTACCTTATACGCTATTCTGCTTGGAAAGTTCACTTTTATAAGTCCTGTAATAACATCTACAGAAGGTCTCTGGGTTGCACAAATAAGATGAATTCCAGCGGCTCGGGCCATCTGGGCCAACCGAGCAATAAGCGTTTCTATTTCTTTACCTGCAGTCATCATAAGATCTGCTAATTCATCGATTATAATTATAACAAGGGGTAGATAAGCATCATCGAGTGGGGGCAATTTTTCATTAAATTCTGCACAGTTACGGACCCCCGCTTGCGCCATTTGTGAATAACGATCTTCCATAGTGCTGACTGCCCATTTAAGAACGGCGATCGCACGTTGAGGGTCAGTTACGATAGGGAAAAAAAGGTGTGGAATGTCTGCATAGGCAGCAAATTCAAGACGCTTAGGGTCTATTAAAATAAATTTTATTTCTTGGGGCGTTTTACTACATACGAGACTCATGAGCATTGCGTGGAGTCCTACCGATTTTCCAGATCCGGTCGATCCAGCTACGAGTAAATGAGGCATAGTTGCAAGATCGATGATTACGTCATTTCCCAAGGTATCTTTACCGAGTATAAGGGGAAGAGCATGCTGAGACGAAGCAAAAAGTTGGCCTCGTAAAATCTGTGAAAAAAGCACGGCTTTACGCTTATTATGAGCTACTTCAAACCCTATAACTGAGCGCCCTGGTATAGGTGCTATTATACGCAAACTAAGTGCTTGTAAGGCTAATGCTAAATCGTCTTCACGAGCAATAATGGTACTTATTTTAGTATCTATGGAAGGCTGATATTCAAAAAGTGTTACGACGGGACCTTGTGTAATAAGGACTACTTTTCCTTTAATTCCAAATCTTTCAAGTTTATGTTCAAGGGTTAGAGCTCTTTGTTCACCGTCACTTACAACAACGTGGTCGATAGGTGATTCTTTCGGGGTCAAAAACAGAGTATAAGGAGGAAGAGCGTAGCTATTTTTACCGGGAGTTAAGTCAGTGTTCTGAAACGAAAGGGGCTGTGGAGGGCGTTGTAACGCAGGAGTTGATTGTGCAGAAATTTCCTGAATCTGATTTCCATCATTTTCCCTTTCAGCGGAAAAGTGTGGATTCGCTAAAGGACTTTTAGTAAGACCTACGCGTGGCTGTTCAAGCTCTGCCGGAATATAGGTTTCAAAATCGGATCGAAGCTCTTGGTAAAGAAGCTCGGGGGCAGGTGTTTGTCGGTTTTTTCTACTAAATGATGAGGTAAGGCTCCTGATGCTTTGGGAGGCATATAAGCTGAATGACTGGATATATCTTTTATAAGGAATTCTTCTAAGAAGCTCTACCACTGGGTAAAGATAGCTAATAGATGAAAATCGAATGATGATTACGCTTAAAGCCCAACTGAGTAAAAAGAGAAAAATAGGTATAGCTGGGCTTGGTAATAAAGGTTGTAGAAAAGTCATCATGCTGCTTCCTATCCATCCTCCAGGGAAAATGCCATCATAATATTCAAATGTATAGCAATGAGCGACTGTGGGGACAAGAAATAAAATCGCACAGAACCCTATCATTCGATCTATTTCTCGTTTGAAGGAGAGGTTGAAGATCATTACACGTGAAAAATAAAGTAATATAAAAGGTATAAGCCATGCCGAACAGCCAAAAAAATAGAGAAGTAGCGCAGCATAGTTGCTTCCTATGCTCCCCAGAATATTTTGTGTGGCCCTTAGACTGGTTGTTTCAAAAATATAGGAACTATCAGTTTCCGTATAGCTTATAAGCGAGATAATAGTTCCCAACAACATAAAGCCGGTAAAACTTATTGTTATCCATGATGGTAGTTGCGCGGGAGGGGCGCTCTTTTTTGAGCCGGGTGGAGTCCCATTTTTTATTTTTGTCATGGCTATTCCTTATGAACAGTTTGTTTGTGAGTTGCTATTTTTGAAATGAGTACTAATACTGCAAGTATAAGCATATATGCAGCAAAGGGGAAGCTCTTTTTTGCGATAAACAGATGAGCAATCCATGCAAGGCTTTTATATGAAATGCTTGAAGTAACAAGTAGAAGAACGTATTGGAAAAAGGAAAGAGTAAAGAAACTGCTTTTTATCTGGGTACTGTTTGCGGGAAACTGTGAACCTAAAAGCACCTTACTTACTGCTACTACAATTAATAAAATTTCGGCGCTGAGTGAAAAAAGTATACTTATGCGTGGATCTAACGACATTGCTATTCCGGCGGCAAAGGTTACCGCTAGTCGTGAAATTCCAGGAAGCAGGGCACATGATTGAGCGCCGCCTAGTAGGATAGCATCTCGCACTGAAAGTGTAGTTACCGTTCCATAGGCCACAGAGGAGAGTACTAAGAGTAAACATCCGGTGATAAAAAATCCCAGGTACAGTGGAAATTTCTTAACTGTTTTTTTTCTTACTATCAGATATAAGCTACCCGTAATGCCATTCGTAATACATAAAGGAATAATCCATGATTTTAAAAGTTCATAGGAACTGTGATCTGTCCATTGAGGAATATACCTACCGAGAAAAAGAGCAATAATAATGAGTGTCGGGATATGCATAATGTGCTCTTCATCGTCACTAAAATAGGCAGTCTTTACACCTACTTTAGGCTCCTGAAGAGAAGTGTGCTTTACATAGTTATACAGCTTCTGTATGAGAGTGAGATGACCCGAACTGCTGATGGGCAAGGATTCTGCAATGATATGAAAGTTCCATAGAGCAAAAAGGAGTGAGTTCATGGGAGAGTGTCCTTCTGTAAGTATTCAGTGAAGATTTTAAAAAAACGTGCAAAACTACTTTACAAAAACTCCTTTTCAAGATTATACTGCGCAATGGTGAAAGTGTCGATTTTCATTATTTATTACTGAAATAGGTAAGTGGAAAGTACGTACTGCTTTTGTTGTAGTGTATCCTATTAATTTCGCAAGGAAAATTACATGAATAGATTTGTTAAAATTATGAGTATCCTGGTTGTCGTTTTAAGTGGTGAAGTGAATGCTGAGAGGTGTAATGGGATATCTCTTAAACGAAATCGTCTTCCTGTGGCAAAGAAACGAGTATCTCCTTGTGGTTTGCGAACCACATTTATTCCACGTTCACAAGGGTCTGATAAGGTTATTCAAGACGCAGGATGGCGCGAGTATCTTGAAGGGTGTGATGAACGAGTATGGGGTAACTTCTCTATTGCATTAGGGTATGCTCATTCACGTCATAGCGAGAGAATTGCTCAATACTTCTTTGGAAGTACCCACCTAACTTTTTCTGGAAGCCAGGTCCCTTTAAGGAATCCCACCGATTTACTTGCAGATAATTTTGGACTATCCCCTCGCTTTAAAGGTGCCATTTCTTTTAAGCCTGTTATAGAGTCCATTTTGATGAATATCAATTATGAGATAGGTCTCGATACCTGGTGGCCCGGCCTCTATGCTCGTCTCAATGTGCCTGTGGTTACCACTCGATGGGATTTTGGTATTCATTGTAATGAAATGAATAATGTAAACGAACAAGAGACCTCTGTTTTTCCTGCGTGCTATATGGCGCAAGAAGAGGTAAATACTTCTTTAAGTATACGAGATGCCCTGTCGGGAAATTTGATTTTTGGAGATATGCAGCAACCATTAAGTTTTGGTACATTTCCTTGTGGTAGGGTAAAAAAAACGGGCCTTGCTGATTTTAATTTTATTGTTGGTATGCGTTTCCATGAAAATGAGTGCTCTGAAGTACGAGGATACGTTGAAGTAGTTGCACCTGCGGGAAATCATCCTCGTGATGTCTCCGTTTTTGAGCCGTTACATGGGAATGGTCATTTGTGGGAATTTGGGCCTGGATTAGGTGGACATTTTGATATTGTTCGCTGTGGATATCATATTTTTTCGCTTTATTTTAATGGATCACTCACTACACAGTTTGATCATTTTCAAACACGAACGTTTGATCTGATTGGTAACGGGCCTTTAAGTCGGTATATGATCCTGAAAGAGTTTAACGGCGATAGAGTTTACAATGGAAATCTGGTAAACGGGATAGATTTCACGACTCGTGCAACGCGCGTTGGAGGGAGTATTAAGTTTGACGGATACGTAAAAGCGGTCTATTTTTATGACCGAGCAGGATTTGAACTTGGTTATAACTGTTATGCGCGGTCTCGTGAAAAGATCAGAATTCAGGATGATCTTTTTCCTTCTGATCTAAATAATAGAAGATTTGGCATTAAGGGAACAGAAGGGGTCTGTTATCGCATTTTTGATACCACTACCGGCACACTTACCGGAAGAACTGGTAAACTTAACTCTACGCAGCATAGAGCTACGATTACAAGAGCTGCTTTGACCGATAATCCATGTGCTGTGGAATTAGCCCCGGGTGAAATTGCACTTGCATGGAATAGTCCGCTTACTCAAGGAGAGCTACTACCAGCTTTGCAGTCTTGTCCTCCCATTCTTATAGATACAGATGCACTGGATCTTAATAGTGGCGCTTCACCACGACAACTTACCCATAAGTTTTTTGCTCATTTTAGCTATACTGCGCTTAACAGAGTATGGGAACCTCAGATCGGTTGTGGCGCAATGATCGAATTTGATGGACGTCCTAGACTTTTAAGTGCTTTAAATCAGTGGGGCTTGTGGTTTAAAGGTGCAATTTCTTTCTAAAGACAAAGAAATGTATACTCTCTCATTGTACTAGATAAGAAGGCTTGGCTTCATTGTTTCCTATTTCATATCAGGAAAGTACTACTACCTATATTTTTAGTAAACGTTAAGTTTTCAAAAGTATAAAGGTCTTTGGTTTTCGTATAAGGTAGTGATTTTCCTTAGGTATGGTAAAGTTCCTTAATTTTTTCTGAGCATTTACAAGCTGTGGGACGTAAAAATTCTGTTATACATCTTGAATATGTTCGTGAATGTTTATTTAATCTCAGGCAGATCCTCTTATTTTACTATGTGGCTTGCTTTTAGCCGATTTCTTTGGTAAAAGATAAGGGGGTGCGCTACTCTATAAAGAATGTATAAAAACTGGTATATAAAGGAGTTTATGAAGAGAGTGTTTTTAATACGTGTTTTGATAGGTATTCAATTTTTATCTCTGTCTGCTGGACACTCGACGACCAAGGAGATTATACCGTCGGTTATAAATGGTATCTGTTCAGTATGCTACACTGCTTCATGTGTTAACTGTCCAAAATCCGGTCGATCTATTCGACGCACTACTCAATCATCTGAAACTAAAGTGTGTTCAGCTTGTGATGGAAAAGGCGCTTTGTGTGATTCCTCTTCATCACAACGCTTTCAAGATAACGGGACACAACGTTCTCTTTGTGCAGATGGTGTAGAAGGGAATTGTGGACTTTCAGATTATAGAGTTCGCAGTGTCTATATTCCACGATCAGTAGGTGCCAATACTGCACGCGAAATGGTGGGATGGGAAGAGTTTATCCATCAATATAATGTAGGAGACTATTATCTCACTACTGGGCATGTACTAGGGTATTCCCATTCAATTAAGCCACGCACCATTGCTCGTTCATTATTTGGTGACTGTATTCTAAGATTTGCAGGAAGCCAGGTAAAAAATCGAGGTTCATGTGAGCTCTTAGCAGATAATTTCGGACTTTCTCCCTTTTTGCGAGGCACTGTTACGGTTAATCCTGTTATTGAAAATCTGGTATTAGATAATCAGTTTTTCTTTGGTCTAGATCCTTTATTTCCTGGACTTTATGTTCGAATTCATGCTCCTGTAGTACATACACGATGGAATCTTGGTCTAAAGCAACGAATAACGAGCTCTTCAAAGGAAAGTACCGACTTTCCTGCCTGTTATATGGCAGAAGAACCAGCTCGAGGATCCAGTACTATTTTACAAGCTTTACAGGGTAACAGCACTTTTGGTGATATGAAAAATCCCTGGAACTTTGGACGGATGAGATCTGATGTATCTACGCGCACCGGGTTTGCTGATATTGATCTTATTGTAGGATGTGATTCTTGGCAGTCTGATGAGTACCATTTTGGTTTTTATGGACAGTTAGTAATCCCTACGGGAAACAAGCCTTCGGCTCGCTTTCTTTTTGACCCGATTATTGGGAATGCACGCCATCTTGAAATCGGTGTAGGTATAAGTGGCCATATTATCTTATGGCAAAGAGATGTTGAGAGTCTTATTGCTTTTTTTTGTGAAGGAAATGCTACGCATCTCTTTAAAAACACTCAGCAACGTTCTTTCGATTTTTGTAATAATGGACCCTTGAGTCGCTATATGCTTTTAAAAGAGTTCATTACTGTAGACAATCAATTTATATATGGCGGGTCTCTTAGTAATGCAATAGATTTTGCCACACGACCGGTTTCAGTTAGTATTGCTATACAAGGTGATATTAGTGCAACTTTTTGTTTTCGTTCTCCCTGTTTTATAGCTGACGTGGGATATAACTTTTACGGAAGGTCTAAGGAACAGTTAAAGTTTAAAAAACGTAATGATGATGCACGATTCTTTGGTATAAAAGGGACTGAAGGGATTTGTGGTTTAGAATATTCAACTATAAACGAGTTGCCGGTCACCTTCGGGCAGTTGGTCGCGAAAGTTCCTTTACATTCGACCCAGCACAATGCAACTATTTACCATGGATCTTGTACTGATAATCCTCTTGTGCCAATTTCTCAAAATCCTGGCGATAGTGTGGTAACAGCATTTAGTAGGCAGGAAGGGGTAATTGAAGGCTCTGATATATGTCGTGCGTTTACCTCCAATCCACCTGTGTTGGTTACAACTAATGATCTTCATAAACGTTCCGGGACTCTTCCTTCTCAGGCGACTCATAAAGTATTTGGATACCTTGGTTATAATTTTTATGACTGGGATCGTTGCTATAACCCTTATCTTGGTGTGGGCGGTGAGCTGGAGATCGATGCGTTTTCCTTTAAGTTGCGAAATGCATTGAATCAGTGGAGTGTCTGGTTAAAAGGCGGATTTGAATTTTAAAAAGTAATTATGGTACTTCTCTGGTTGAAGTTTTCGTTTTTTTATGTTCTCTATACAGATAAGCTCTGTTTCTAATTTCTAGGGTTAGAACCAGAGCTTATTCTTATCTCGGCCCTTAAGGGTATATCTATCAAAAGTTTTATATTTCTATAAAAAGTGCAAAACTCTTTAGTCCATTAAAAAAGAAAATTAGTAGGCGACCATGTTCGGTTGTGTACTAACTATCTAAAGAAATTTTAGGACATTAAATCGACTTCATTGGTTGACGTCGAGTAAGGCCCACAACCTCAGCATCTATTAATTTTATGTGGTTTTTAAATGACCTGGTAAGAAGTTTTTTCATAAAGAGGGGGGGGGGTGTTTTATGGAAATATGCTTTTGGGTAGAGTATATAAAAAAGACCTTCTGCACAAAAAGCAGAAGGTCTGAAATTCACCATTGTGAGAATTTTGTAAAAGACTCTTATAAAGAATTAGGTATCATTCGTTGCACTGCGGTAACTTGTCTTCTTAAAAGTGCCATATAAGAACCATATGCTTCATGATCTTGAGCGCAGACGCTCGGACGAATTTCGAGAGTATATGCTATTTCGGCAAGTTCACTACGAAGATTCGCAATAACTGTTTTCAACTCATTGCGCTCTTTTTCAGAGACAACTGCTCCATCCGTTTGTGTCGCAGATTTTTTTAGCTCGTTTTGTAGATAAAGACACTGTGCAGCCCATTTCGCATCATTTTTTGTAAGAGCATCTCGTACTATGTGACCGTTTTTGATCGCTTCTCTTTCTAAGGCATCACGTATAACTTGACCAGTTTTAATAGCTTCTTTTTCAAGTTCTATTTTCTGTTTATCCAGTTTTTGTTGCGAAACAGCTCGCTCTAACGCCAGTCTTTGATTTTCTACGGTTTTTGCTTTACTTGTTTTTTTTAAAAGCTTAGCTTCAGATGCTCTACGTTTATTTTCTAAGGCTGTTGTTCGTTCTTGTAACTCCTGTTCTAAAAGTTTTTTTTGTTTTAAAAGTTGTTGTTGGTGTAGTTCTTCATTTTTATCAAAAAGAGGTTTTTGTGCTTTTTGAAACGAGTAATTACTGGTATTTACCACTGCATAGAGAAGATCATTAAGCAGATTCAAAAGGTCTTTAGCATTTTCGATAGTTCCTTGTTGAAAATCGAATGGCTTATAATGTTCAAGATTTTTTAAAATATTTTCGAGTCTAGTTTTTCTTTCGGTTAAGCTCTGAACGTATGTAAGAAAGGGAAATTGATACGTAACTCCACTATAGGTTTTATTAATATAGAGTTCGATCTCTTGTGCACACT
>JACDFK010000036.1 GCA_013815795.1 Candidatus Babelota bacterium
GTTTTTTTCTTTCACCCCTTTTTGAGGATGAAAGTTTTCAGAAGCTTTTTCTAGAGATCGAATAAGAATATCGGGAGGCAGTACATTATTCCAGGCAAACATCATATTACTTTCCGGAAGAGGCTCTTCTAAAAAGAAACGTGCCACCTGGCCTAATGCATGGACTCCCGCATCTGTTCTTGATGCTCCAACGATTGTGATATCCCTTTTAAAGACCTCTTTAAAGCGTCTTTCAAGTTCCCCCGCAACCGTCGGTAGCTCTACTTGTCTTTGCCAGCCATGATAAGAGGTACCATCATAGGCTACCACCATTTTGTACAAAGGCATCGTTATTTTCGCATACCTGCACGTAAAACTTTCTTCCTTAAACGGACAAAGTGTGGCGTTACCTCAATAAGTTCATCAGGCTGAATCCATTCCATACAGGTTTCTAAATCCATTTTTCGTGGGGGTTCTAAACGAACTGCTTCATCAGTACCTGACGCACGCATATTAGTAAGTTTCTTTTGCTTACATGGATTAATGTCCATATCGGTATCACGACTATTTTCACCGACAATCATTCCCTCGTACACACGTTCCCCTGCCCCGATAAACAGTATTCCACGTGCTTGTAATGCATCAAGTGCATAACTTGTCGTGCTTCCATTTTCCATCGAAACGAGAGCTCCCTTAGTACGAGTTACAATATCACCTTTATAAGGTTGATAGCCTAAAAAGCTAAATGTTGCAATACCCATCCCACGTGTATCGGTCAAGAATTGTCCTCTAAAGCCCAAAAGACCGCGAGAAGGAACTTCAAATTCGACTCGAACTCTTCCATTGCCATAATGAACCATCTGTTTCATTTCAGCTTTTTTCTTGCCTAAATGTTCCATCACGATTCCTTGTTGTTCTTCAGGAACATCTACAACTAAGTATTCGATCGGTTCATGTTTCGTGCCATTAACTGTTTTATAAATTACCTCAGGAGCTGATACCTGTAACTCAAATCCTTCACGGCGCATATTTTCAAGTAAAATACCTAAATGAAGCTGTCCACGGCCCGATACTTTAAATGATTCTGAAGATTCTGTCGGTTCAACACGAAGAGCAACGTTTGTTTTTAACTCTTTATCAAGACGCTCTTTAATCTGCCGAGAGGTCAACAACTTTCCATCTTGACCGTTAAAAGGAGAATCGTTTACCGATACATAGATCGACAATGTAGGTTCATCTATTTTTACATAAGGAAGAGGCTCAGGATGCTCTACTTCGCATACTGTTGTTCCAATAGTTAACGGATCATTAAAACCAGTTACGGCAATAATATCACCAAAGAGTGCATGAGAAGTTTCCACTCTCTCAAGCCCTTTAAATTTATAAATTTTAGTAATTTTTACCGGTTTACTTACCAGCTGGTCTTTACAACATACAACCTGTTGCCCAACTTTGAGCTCTCCACTAAATATTCTTCCAATACCGATTTGGCCCAAAAAGTCAGAGTGATCAAGACTGGTCGTTAAAAACTGTAAATGATCGCTTTTTGACACAGGAGCTGGAATAGTATCTAAAATCGTCTCAAATAATGGCTCAAGCGTATCTGAAGCTACTGCCGGATCTCTGGTAACAAAACCGAGCTTTGATGATCCATAGAGAAGAGGGAAATCAAGTTGACTTTCATCTAATGCTAAATCCAAAAATAGATCATGAATAAGGCTTTCAGTTCTTGCAATATCAGCATCTTTTCTATCTATTTTATTAATAAGAACAATAGGCTTTAAATTAAGCTGAAGTGCTTTCATCAACACAAAACGCGTACCAGGCAAAACACCTTCGGCAGCATCAACCAATAACAAAAATCCTTCAACCATCTGAAGGGTCCGTTCCACTTCTCCCCCAAAGTCACTATGTCCTGGAGTATCTACAATATTAATTTCGTAGTCACCATAAATTACACCAGTATTCTTTGCCAAAATCGTTATACCACGCTCTTTTTCAAGAGCATTACTATCCATAACTCTTTCGCCCTGTGCAATCTCCACTGTCCCCGAAAACCGTAGCATTTTATCCACAAGGGTTGTTTTGCCATGGTCAACGTGAGCAATGATCGCTATATTGCGTACTTGTTTACGTTGTGTCTGTTTCATTGCGTTTCTTTTTTAATTAAGGTTGAATAATATATCTACTTCATTATTTCTTATTGTAAACTAATTAGAAAAAAAGTCTATTTTTTTTAAGTTTAAAAAGGCTTTTTTCTTCTGTTTTAGTAGTATCTAGTGGTCCTTTTTAAGAACACCTTTGAAAACTAACTGTTCCATTTACATAAGCACCAGAAAACGATTCCTTGATAAGTACATTTTTCTCTGCATACTTATTAAGTATAGCGTACTTACCATTAAAAAAAAGTAATCAGTTGAAAGTCTTACGTAAGAAGTGACCTTGTAAATCCTGAGGATTCTTATAGCAGATTTATTTTTCTTTAGTAAATCTCTGTCCTAGTGAAATTATCGTCGGATAGAGGCACCTAGAAGTCTAATGTGCTCTTCGATGTATTTCCCCATAAAATCCTTACTACAGCATGTAATCAAACTAACCCACACTGCCTAACTCTTGTCTTTTTTTAGAAAATTAAAGGCGTCTTCTTTTGCTATTTTAAGCTTAGTATACTCCTGAAAAATCTCGTTATTCGGTTCTAAAGTTCTTGTTACTATACGAGAAACAGGTATGCGAAAGAACCAAATTATGACTAGAAAAAGAGGCCACAAAGGTTGCCATGAATGATTCACTACAGTTATACTAAACCATGCGAGCCATGCTACAAGGTTTACTACAAAAAAAACATACATACTGTGTCTATATCTTACTTTCTGCCTAGAGTTCACTTTTTCTCGAGCAATACTCCATAACTGATCGTCTTTATGACTGTTCATATTCTCTGAATTTCTCTTTATACGTAACCAAAATAAACGACACTACGCTTTAGTGCTCCTCTAATTTCTATCATGCCACCAGAGTGCCCAAAGAGAACTGTAGCATAGAGAGCCCTGTCATTGCTATTAAAGGAATTACTGATACAAAAAATACAGAAATCCAGCCTATTTTTTGTATCCCCACTTCTTCTGTAGAATCCTTACATAAGATATGTTAGAAGAACTTAAAACCAATAAAATAAATAACGAATCATACTAATCACAAACTTATGTTAAAAAATAGAAATAAAGAGCAGCTCTAGAAGAGCGGGCACTTATCAGTGAATAAACACTTATAACTACAGGTCTTTCATGTTACTGGAACATACTAGCAAACACACTGTGGAGATAGAGTTTTTTATCCAGAAAAGTTCTTCTTCCAAAAAAACATTACCTATACGTTCAAAAAATTAGCGAAGCAAATGTATATAAGCACTGTTCTGGAGATTACTCTTAATGCAGGTAACACTTTTCACCTAAAACAGCTCAAGGAACCTTTTGATCGGAGATATCCTTTTCGACTGTTTTTTGGATCTTTTTATACTCCTCTGTTTTTTTAAGCTTTGTATACTCTTCAGCAACAGCATTCTTTCCATACTTAGAGTATAATTTTATATATCTTAAAAAAAGTATACTGCCCCACATAAGCATAACGTAAAGTGGCCAAGGAAATTCCCAATAAAAAGATCTATCATATGCTTTTTTCCACAGATTATTGCAAAGCCATATAAGCCACAGAACAGCGTTTAATACAATAAAGCTATATATATGTAATTTAGATTGCACTCTTTCCTGCGCTACTGCCCATAAAGGATCACGCTCTGTGTTATTTTTATCCATACCAGTTAGCCTTTCTTTAGAGCGCTTAAAACGTTTAGAAACCTTGCCGATGATTAGATAAAAATAGTTCCCTACTTTACGCAATTAAATACTATGCATAAATATGATATCCCAGATATGCATACTATACAATGGCCAAGGGCATTGCCACGAACAAGATCTCTCATATACTTTTTCTACAGGTTATTACTAAGCACTATAAGCCCTAGAAATGCGGTTACCCAAGAATACGTATACAGATGAAATTTAAATTTCACTCTTTCCTGCGCAACTGCCCATAAGGGATCACGCTCTTTGTTATTATTATCCATACCAGTTAGCCTTTCTTTAGAAAGCTAAAAACGTCTAGAAACCTTGCGGATGATTAAATAAAGATAGTTTGTTACTTACAGTTCCATACTTTATGTAGTTAAATACTATACATAAAAATGAAAGTAGTATTCTCAAAAGTTTTAGAAATAATTTAGCACATATACTAGTAAAGAGGCCTCAAAATCAACTCTTTTAAACATTGTTACAACAGAATTCATATACTTATATCTTTTAGCTAGACAGTTCCCATCATACTAGAGGGAAATCTTTGCGATAAAAACGGCTTTACTCAAACTCTGATTACACAACTCTCTCTGTTAAAAACTTTAAAAAACAAACTCGGAAACTTATTTTTTCTCCATAATTTCTGAGTCTTCTTTCACATTCCCTAGCCGAGAGTACTCGTACAGCTCATGCATCTGTTGCCTTTTATAGCGTATCCCAAGATATGCAATCAAAAAAACACTACCACACAAAAACAAAAGTATAAGGTTAATAACGACTATGAATTTAAACGAAT
This sequence comes from Candidatus Babelota bacterium, assembly GCA_013815795.1. Taxonomy (GTDB): domain Bacteria; phylum Babelota; class Babeliae; order Babelales; family Babelaceae; genus PRDV01. The sequence continues at coordinate 4,624 of JACDFK010000036.1, forward strand.
GGAAACGCAGAGGATGGTTATGCCTAAAGAATAAAAAGGGTAAGATTTGAGTAATAAAATAAAATGACCAACACCCTATACTGGCCGCTGCAAAGCTATAGAGACCAATTTTTATGATCATTCTCTCTTGAACTGCAATGCGTGCAAACTCCATCTTAAAGAATGCTTTTTCTGAAGCGTCGAATGAAGAAAGATCTCGTTTTCTACTGTTCATCATAAAAACTCCTTTTCCTTTATACGTGCACAATCGTTCAAGAATGGATTGAAAAACAATGTGCTCAGCTTATCGCACGTATCTTAACAAGAGAGAACTTTAGAATCAGATCTTGAGTAAACCACCTTTGAGTGCAAAGCTCTCTCTACAAACCTGTGAAAAATTAGACTTGCAGCTTATTTTTTCCACATAATTTCCGGATCTTCTTTTACATTCCCTAGTCGAGAATACTCCTTATACAACTCATGCATATGTTGCTTTTTATACCGTATCCCCAGGTACACAATCAAAAAAACACTACACCACAAAAACAGGAGTATAAGATTAACAACAACTATAAATTTAAAGTCATGAAGACTCAAAGGACGGCTAAGCCTCCCATAGAGCACGGTTTGAATAACAAAATAATAAAACCACCATAGTATACTCGCAGCAGCAAAACTATAAAGACCAATTTTTATAATCATTCTCTCTTGAACGGCGATTCGCGCAAACTCAATTCTAAAAAATGCTTTTTCTAAAGCGTCGAGTGAAGAAAGATCTCGTTCTCTATTATTCATCATAGAAACTCCTTTTCTCTTATACCTGGAAAATCATCCAAGAATCATTAAAAACCCTCCAGTGCGTTTATCGCACTTATCATACTACCAAGAGTAGCGTACTACTAGCAAAACAGTCAACTTTTTAAGATGACACTCTATCGAGTTCAAGATATCTCCCTTAGAGTGGCTTCCTCTATCACCCTGTATCCTTGAGAAACTCTTACTACCCCCCAATGCTTTTTTAAATTCTTACAAGCACCCATTAGGGCCCGTTTTGTGTGGAAATACTGAGGCTGTTGGGGTTATAACCAAAAGGAGGTATTCTTTAAAAGAAGAGGATACTATCAGTCGCTACTCGTTTATAAAAACGACACAAACAGTATACTCTCAATGCGCGCTCAGGCTTACAGTAACTACGTTCATCAAAGGAAATTATATGATAAAGAACAAAAAGGCTTATGTATATTGTATATCTTTATGCATGGCACCAGGTGTTGTAATTTTACACGCACAACAACAAACGCCCACACTTCAGATTGCACACGGAACACCACCAGTCCCTACCTCTACTACGGTAAAAATCGTACAAGGGAATATTGTTGCACAAAACGTCGAAGCAGTGGTAAATGCAGCAAACGAATCATTACGAGGGGGTGGCGGCGTGTGTGGAGCACTTTTTAATGCAGCAGGATGGCAACAACTCCAAAACGAATGTAATCAGTTCCCTTTACATAAACAGGGAGTACGCTGCTCTACAGGAGATGCGGTAGTAACCTCAAGCTGTGGACTAAAAAAGCAGGGCATACAGTTTATTATTCATGCGGTAGGCCCCGATTGCAGAGTGATTAAAGATACTCGTAAGCAAAAAAAACTCTTGGCACGTGCTTATACCAAAAGCCTTGAAAAAGCTGCTGCACTTTCTTTAAAAAGCATCGCTTTTCCTTTTATTAGCTCTGCAATTTTTGCCTGTCCACCTGATTTAGCTTCCACAACAGCACTAGAGGCAGTTCGTGATTTCATAGCGCATCATCCTCAGAGCTCTTTAAAAGAGATACGATTTGTTCTCTTTAGTGAGAAAGATTATAAACTTTTTCAAACCAAAAAATCGGAGATTTTTGTCTAATCTTACGTTTTAAAAAAAGACCCATTAAATGCTTATACAGGATCCTACCAGTATTCGGCGCCAGAAAACGGGCATAGGATACGAGCAGATCTTAGTAATAGAGACTGTAAAAACTATTTTAAAAACTATGAATAGAATAAGAAGAGAAGAAAAAAGCCCACGATATACGTGGGCTTACTCTTAAAATCGAGATGCGGTAAACGGCAAAAGCGCCATAACACGAGCATTTTTAATCTGTGCGGTAAGTTCTCTTTGATGACGAGCACAACATCCAGATATGCGTGAAGGCAAAATCTTTCCGCGCTCAGTAATGAAATTTCTTAAAAGACTACCATTTTTATAATCGAGCATTTTTGCATTTTCATCATTTGCACAAAAACGACAATGTTTTGGACCAGCAAACGTCCCACGACGAGTCTTCTTTTTTAAAACTCTGCTGCTTATTTTTAATTTAACTCTGCGAACCATACTCTATACCTCTGTGTTACCTATCTTGATCTAAAGCTTCTTCATTCGACGACCCGTGAGAATTTCTAGTATCCTTTAAAAAATTATCCATCTCTTTTGACGGGGTCTCCTCTAAAGATTCTGAACGTTTATACTCTAGCGAAGCTCGAGGATCAAGAGCACTAATAATATGACGCATAACCAAATCTACAAACTTTACTTGAAATATGGTTTTCAAAGTTTGCAAAAGTGCGTCCTTATCAGAGTTTTCAACATCAAACCGTATAAGATAATAAACACCATAATCATATTTTCTTACAGAATACGCGAGACGATATTTGCCCCAACGCTCGTAAGAGATGACCGTTCCCTTCACATCGGTAATTACTTTATCGATATGTTTTTCCAAATTACTTGCTTCATCAGCAGTTATTTCAGGAACAGTTAAAAAAAGTACTTCATAACGCGGCATATTTAACCTTTCTACTAAGCGGAAGTGTTCTTTACACTAGAGGGCTAACTTTCAATAGTCGCCCTCTTTAGTAGTGTTTTCTTTAAGTATAAAAAAATTGAGAATTTATTCAAGCCGTTGATGACGAGCAACCACACGACCAATAATTCTAAAATGATCCTTACCTCTAACCAATGCTATTGGTGGAGTTTTATGATTCACCGATTCAAGAACTATAAAGTCATCAGTATACGTAACTTGCATAACCGCTTTTACCGGAGTATCATTTCCATACTCAACAGCTGCGACATCTCCTGAGCGTGTCCATACATCTGGCGAAACGATCAATAGATCGTTTTTATCAAACATAGGTGCTAACTGATTACTTGAAAGTGAAAGAGCAAACATCGCTCCATCATTCGTATTAAGTACTGGAACAAAGACATCTTTAAATCCAGTTGTTAACTGCATAAGCTGATTATTATAAGGTGATGGATTTGATGGAATATCACCCACTACAGGAACAATTTGAACCTTCAACTGCACATCAGATTTTTCTGGCATACATACGTTGCTATCAATATCATCCGTTCTTTTGCGACGTTGCGCAAAAAGATCGATTGGGCTTATTTCAAAAGCATTTGCTAATTTACGCAAAGAATCTTCATTCCAACGGCGGGTTCCGTTTTTAATATGCGTTAAATAACTTTCAGACATTCCAGTTTTTTCTGCTAAAACCTTAGTCGTCCATCCCTTTTCCCGAAGCAACTCTTTAACTCTGAGAGCTGTTGAAGACATAAGTAACTCCTTCCCTTACTTGTTTGATTAGTACCGTATACGGTTTTCCGCACTGCTTATTTTAGTTTATCCCCGATCTTACACTTGTCAAATGGAAACTTTTATGGAGATGAAAACAATTATCAAATACCAAAAATTCCTATTTTAGGTGCAAACATCGTACCAAATAAAGAACAATTAATCAAAGCATTTTTTCATGATTGCATTACTTGAATAAAATAAAACATCGAACTGCAAAAAACCCTATTAAATTTCTATAAAATCTATTTTCAACTACTTCTAGTGTATCATTAAAAAATAAACTTGACAATAAGAAACAATAACTCCCATATTTTAATTTTTTATTTTTTTTCTTCCGATATGTTGTCCCCCTTAAAATCCTATAAAAAGGGGTGACGCTGCAGCTACACCATCATAGGTAGCCCTTGCAAGAAAAAGGAGTGCATAGTATCATATACACATAAAAACTTACCAGATAATTTTATTAGTAACACATTGCAGCAGTCGCGCTCACAGAAAGTTCCATGGATCATCATAAACCTTTTGCAGAAATCATAGAAAGCTCTCTTCACTGTTGGAAAGGAGAGTGTTGGGAGTGGGATAGTATGCCTGCCTATGGGTCTGTTCTTGCCGTACAAAGCCCTACGAGAACTGTTTTGGGCCTCGTTCATGAAATACAGACCGGTTCTCTTGATGCTACCCGCAAAGTATTTGCCTACAAAAAAACGGAAGAGGAGCTCAAGCGAGATCAGCCTCATATTTTCCATTTTTTACATACTACCTTTAGCTGTCTCACTTTAGGGTATATCGAACAGGGGCGGACCTTTTATCAATGCGCACCTGAGCCTCCAAAGATCCATGGATTTATTTATTCACCTTCCGCAGAAGATCTTCAAGATTTTTTTTCGCAAGAACACTATCTCCATACACTTTTTGCACATGAACAGGCAACTTTTTCTCTTGATGATATGATTCTTGCTCTTCTTGGACAACTTTCTAAAAGAAACCTTTTAACGGAAGAACGTTTTTCCTCTTTTGTAGAAACATTTTCTCTTCTTACTGCCAATGATTATCGACGCTTGAAGCTTTTCCTGCAACGAGCTCAAAGAAATCTGACAATAACAGACTAAATACTAGATTAATCTTGGAATCTTAAGTACGCTACAACAAAAAGCTTTTGTCTGCTGATACATGAGAGGGAAAATCTACTATGTTTAGTTTTTTAAAAAAGGCACTCGCTACGATATATACTCGCGTTACGAGTAAACTTAGAAATCTTTTTGGCCAAAATACTGTCGATGAAGCAACTCTAAAAGAGCTTGAAACGATTCTTATAGGCGCTGACACAGGCATTCATACAAGCCGCACAATTATAGAAAATCTCAAGAAAGAACTACTTTCTGGCACACTCACAAAGGGCTCCGATCTTGAAAAGGCTCTTGGAGACCAATTAAAAGGACTTTTACAAAAAAGCCCTTTTAATCCTGAGGCTGAAATCTATCTTCTTGTAGGTATCAACGGAAGCGGCAAAACAACCTTTGCAGGAAAGTTGGCACTGTGGCTTTCAAACCGAGGAAAAAAAGTCCTTTTAGTTGCTGCCGATACTTTCCGTGCTGCAGCTACAGAACAGCTCAGCTCATGGGCAAAAACGGTGAAAGTGCCTATCGTGACCGGTAAAGAGGACCAAGATCCCGCTTCGGTTATTTTTCAAGGATGCGATCAGTTTAAAGCGGGCTCTTTTGAGGCTCTTATTATTGATACTGCAGGCAGGCTCCAGACAAAAACGAATCTTATGAAAGAGCTTGAAAAAATCAGAAAAATTCTGAATAAACAGCTCGGAGAGAGAAAAATACTCACGCTTCTTACCATCGATGCAATGCTGGGGCAAAACTCATTTGATCAAGCAAAAATATTCCATGAAAGTACCCATGTTGATGGTATCGTACTTACTAAAATGGATGGCACTGGTAAAGGCGGCATCGTTTTTTCAATTACTCATGAACTCAAAATACCTATAGCTTTTATATCATTTGGTGAAAGTCCCCATCACATGGATCTTTTTAATGCTGATGACTATATTAAAGAGTTGCTGGGATAATCCTTCCGCTTATGGTTTTCTTTAATCTCTTCTCCATCTATTTAAACTTCGTCTATAAGAACCTCTTTAAAATCTCTCTAGCCACTGCCTGTGTAGGCTTAATCTTCTAAAGCATGACTTATAACATCTCCGCACGTTTCACAAAACTTCTACTAAATTCTGTTAAAACTGTCGCTTGACTTTTTATTATAATATATTAAGCTTATAGATAACATGAAAATTGTTTTTCATGACAATGTGAAGTTTTTGTTTCAGATGAAACAACTACAATTCACCAAAGAATATACATATACTAGAAATCTATCTTTAGATAAGGACTACACATGAAACGTTTACTCTTAGCATTAACTCTCTTTATCGCTCCGGCTTCAGCCATGAACTCTCCTATAGAAATAGAAATTGTTGATAAAAAAGACGATATTATTAAGATCGTTAAGAACTATATAAATATTAAAAAACTGCTACTCAATGTGGCCAAAACAGCATTTGCATCCGATGATGAAAGCTCTGAATCTTTCGACGAAGAAGGTAAGAATACCTCTTTAAACGATACTACAAAAGAGATCATGAACGCTTTAATTGACGCTCTTAAGTTAGATAAATGTATTATCTCTACACCTTATTTTAAAGGTACTCTCAAAAGTTTTTGTGACCTAAAAAAGTTAAAAGCTCTTCTTATCAGCATCAATACTTCTTATTTTGATAATGATAGTGACACTGAAATGATTACATACTGTATTCAGTTCAAGAAATGCATTAAGTGGACCACACTACAAAAACAGCTTAAATCAGATGATTATTTCGATCTTGAAAAAACCATCGATTCACTCATTAAGTACTACAAGGGTGAACAGATTAATATAGACGTTGACAAACTTATCTGTTTTGAAAAGATTTCCGCTATTCTAGGATTTAATCTTAGTGAATATGTAAGAATAGACTCATTAAAACAACTTGCCAACGCATCTTTACAAAACAATCCTGTTACTATCGAGATGATTCTTTCATCTATTAAATGTGAACCTCTTTTACGAGCACTGGGATGTGAAGAAGAAGGTATCGAAGAGTTAAGCGAAGGACTACAAAACCTGCTTACTCTCGCATTCGATTTCGCACAGGATGAAGATGCTGCTTTAACCAAGCTACTCAATGTTCTCAAGTTCTATAAACAAGAAGATGCAAAACAACTAATTTAAGAGAAGAAGTTTAGTTATCCAGCATCACGCGACTATTGAAAGTTTACTACATAAAAACTGATGGTATGTAGAGTAGGATAAGCACCTACATACCACTCCAGTTCTTCTATAAAACGGACATACAGCATTCGTGCGTATTGCCCTTTAATCACCTTGGTATTTACGTAAAAAACAAGACACGCGCTCTCGCATAAGGACCAATACCACCTGTGCGCCTGTCCTTCTAAAAGAAATCACACCGCTAAAAAAATTTAAAAGGATTCGAATGAATAGAAAATTAACTCTGCTACTAGGACTCGTAACGAGTGCAACACTTTTCCCCCTTCATGCTATGGATATACAAGAAAAAAAAGAGATCTCTGCCAGTAACTATGCAGAGTATATTAATGTTCGCCAATGCATCTTTAAACTAACTGCTCTTGCATTAAGCGACTCAGAATCCTCGGATGAAGAAGAATCTACTACATCACTTCAAGAAGAGATAGGAAAAACCATTATTTCCTCTCTGCGACTCGATACTATTCCTGTTGAATTAGGCACTAAAAAGGGCCAACTCAAAGATTTTTGGAATACCCATGCGTTAGTTCAGCTTCTAGGCCTCATGCATAGCGATTACTATGATAAACAGAGTGAAAATACCTTTGCTACCTATGCACAGCTCCTGGAAAAGTGCCTTATATGGCCCAGCCTGCTTGAATCTCTCGAGCCTCAGAACTGCCTCACCATCTCTATGATATTTCAAGCTGCATCTACAACGGTCCTTGATGCTTCAAGCTATTACGTTTTTTTGGAACTGGTAGCAAAACTCTGTGGCACCTCACTCAGTAGTGCTTTTGAACTAGATGCTCTTGAGGAGCTTTTGAAAGATCTTGTGAGCAGAACATCTCTTACCTTTGAAAAAATAGTTCCCTGTCTAAATCTAGACCTCTTAGTACAAAATCATCCTGATCAACTCACAAAAGAAGAGATAAAAAAAGCATTAAGCGGACTTTTGCAGCTTCTGAGCGATTTTTCAACAAATAAACAGAAAGCTTTTGAAAAACTTTTACGATGCTTCGCTCTTTTTGGTAAGCATTCACAAAAAAAATCCTCTACTCTTCAAGGAATTTATCATGAACGTATATAAAATTATTACAGTAGGACTTATAGCTTTAAGTAGTACATCGGTAGTATATCCAATGAATTCTACACCAAAAACCCTTGTATCTCTTACAAAGGAAACAAAAAAATATGTTAACCTTGGACAGCTCTTTATGAATCTCGGAGTACTTTTTGCATCCGACTCCCTAGAAAAAAATGCTTTTATACCTCTTTTAGCGAGTGTACGCTACGATAAAATACATGAGCTTTTTAGCATCGAAAAAACCGTCTTTTACTCTTTTTTCAATGTAAAAAAGCTCAAAGATTTTTTTAAAAACTATACCTACACAAGCCCCCAATCTCGGCTTAAAAAATTCATTTCCTGTATACATTTAAACGTCTGGGAAAACATTTTTGGATGTGCCAATTTTACTACACTCACAGACCTTATCGTAGAACTCTATGCCTACGAAGGAACTGTTCAAGAAAAAAACAAGCTTTTAGACTCTGTAAAAACGATCATAACCGATATTATTAAAACATCAGAAAAAAGGAAAAGCTCCGGTATAGCTGAATCTTCTATTATCACTACCTATTGCGACTGTAACAGTTTGTTGATCATTATCGATGATATGATCGCTGGAAATGAGATATCATGTGAACGAATCTTTGAAATTTTACCGTGTTCAAAGATACTAAGTAAATGTGGCATTCCTTGTGAATCTGTTGAGCCCTATGTCTCCCTATCTCACTGTTTAAAACTTATCACATCCTGTGCAAACCCCTATAATACCACCGATGAACCTTCTTTTCAGTCACTTTTTAGCTGTATACAACTTGATTCGATAGCAGAGCTTATTGCCGTGAATCTCTTTGAAGATGAAGTAGATCTATTCATTTCTCGAGAAAAACTAAAGGAAGTAACTCGTCATTTACAAGCTAAAAAAAAGATTACCGGCACTGATGTAGCTGCTATCTTACAAGAAGAAGGGTTACAACAGATGCTGACTGACGGAGAGTTCGATTGGGATAGCTGTGCTACGTATTTAAACAACCTTGCTCAAGGAATAGTACATTCTTTTGACACGCTTCCGTGCGATACTCTCTCAAAAAAACTAGATATAGATATAAAAAATGCCCTCGACGACTCGTTGCCTGAATCTATCCAGATAAGAAAAGTCGGAGATATTATTAATCTATGCACTAATACCGACTGGTTTATGCGATGCAAATATGCACTCCCTTTTGTTGGTATTCCCTTAGGCTTATGGCTTGGTGGTCATGCCGTATGTCATTCATGTATGGAATATTTCGAGCCACAAAGCTGGTATACAGCGGGCCCTCTTGCTCTAGGAGTCCTCTATGGTACCTTTAAAGGAAGTAACTATTTTTCGACGCCCGATACGATGAAGACTATTATTACCAACGCTTTCGTAACAAAAGGATTACGACTCATTTCGTATCTTCAGAAGGAAACGATTACCAAGGACGATATTTGCCACAGTGTTGAACTTGATGATGTAATAGTGAAGCAGACTTTCATAGAGTTCATACAAAGTCTTAGCTATGCTCAACTTGATACTTTTACGAAGAACCGGTGTGAGATTTTAAAGATCTTTGAAAATCCTATCGAATTTATGCTTAGAAACGGCACTTTCCTCACCAATCTCTTTAAAAAAGAGGCTACGTGTACCGATGATGACTTTAGTAAAATGCTTATTAGGCTCTACTCGATTCTTTCCACACTCGTGCCAGAAGACGTATTGCCTTATAATGACTCTTACACCACCTTTATTGAATGTTTAAATCGTGCCTGTAAAATCGCTGTACCACACGAAATGGTTCTCTTAATCGCTCGTTATAATCCGCTTTTACTGCTCGATCAACCAGACTTTTTAAGGGCTCTAAGCTCATCTAAAATTCATATAAATAGTAAGCCTTTAAGCACCGTACTGCTCGATATTATATACGAGTATAAAGAGTTTATTAAAGAAGCTCTCTAATCTACACTTCTATAAATGGCACTGGGCGTCCCTTCAATGAAGGGGCGTACCATTCTGTAAACACCCTATCCATTCTTTATAAAATCGGTATACTACTTACAGATAAGTTCTACAGATCATCTACCATGTGTAAACTATACCAAAAAACTAAAAACGAAAAGATACCTTTCTTTATGAATGTACGCGAAGCAGTCAAGTGGCTCTCAGCAGAACTCGAACACCTCTACGATGCACAGACATCATCTGCTATTGCTCTATGGATCCTTGAGTGGATAACTAAAAAAGACACAACGTCGCTTCTAGTTAAGGCCCATGAGCATCTTACAAAGGAAGAAGAGAACGCTCTTTCTGCTCTTTTAAAAGAGCATCTTCAGGACCATAAACCACTTGCATATATCTTCGGTTCAGTACCCTTTTTATCCCTTGATCTTACCATACGACCTCCCCTTTTAATTCCTCGCTCAGAAACAGAATACTGGTGTGGATGGCTTATAAAAACAGTTGCCCCTCACAAGCCCAATTCGATACTTGATCTCTGCTGTGGATCGGGGTGTATAGGACTATCGCTGGCTCAAGCATTTCCTTATGCACGCGTCGTTTTAGGAGATATCTCTCCTGAAGCATGTTCATTAACAGAAGAAAATGCAGTAAAAAACTCTCTTACCTCGGTGCGTTGTATCCTATCGGATCTTTATAAAGAGCTACCACTAGAAATGAAATTCGATCTTATAGTGAGTAATCCCCCTTATATTAGCTTGAAAGAATGGTCTACGCTTGACCGTTCGGTAAAAGAGTGGGAAGATCCTCGAGCATTACGTGCAGACGATGAGGGACTCGCTCTACTAAAAAAAATTATTACAGAGGCCCCCCGGTGGCTCTCTCCTGCACCCGCATGCTCTACCGTTCCACAGCTTGTTATAGAGATTGGTCATCAACAAGGAGCGGCTGTAGAAGATCTTTTTAAGCTAGCAGGATTCTCTGATGTGATAGTTCATAAAGATCCTGCCGGCAACGATCGCTTTGTTACAGGACGCTTAGTAGGGGTATCATGATCTTTCGTGACTTGGCGTCTGCTGTTGCAGACTATAAAGAAAAAAGCTTTGTTCAATGGTATAGATGGTCATTCTTACTTTTTATGGCAGGAATAACGAGTATCAGCTGTATACATCTCTTCCAGGTAAAACAATACCTGACTGCTACGTATCAATCCGCACAGCTTACCCATGAACTTGTAGATCTTACTAATAACTGGGATATTCATCTAAAAAACGGTCAACAACTCAAAGCTCTCAAGCCCCTTTCACTACAGGTACTCCCCAATGCCTTTTCATCTGTGCTGCTCTGTATTTCACAGACTATTCCCGACCATACTTTCATTACTTCATTGACCTTTACTGCTCATAAGTCGATTATTCTTAAAGGATATAGCCCAACCCAAGAAGAGTTACTTCTCTTTACGAAGGCACTTTCTAGCCAATCAGTCTTTCCCTGTCGCGTCCATCAGACGCTTACGGCACATCCTATTGGCATTTCTTTCGATCTATCTATAAAGTTATTAAAAGGAAGTCAAAGCACGTAGCATCAATCACGTGTATAGTAATTAGTTTTTTTAATACTCATTACTATACAGTAACTTATACAATATTTATTATATTTATTTTTTAAAAATATTAAAATATTAAATATTGACAAATAAAAAATAAATAATATATAATGTAAATAATAGATATCAGCAAATTAATACACGGAATAAAAGAGAAAATTCTATAAAACCCAACACGGTTTTTCTAAAAACATAGGTGCTTTCAATCTCAATGGAAGAAGAAATATAAGCAATTCTATTGTTAGGGACCCCACTATGTTTTTCTTTCCATGGTCTCTTTCTCTAGAGCTCTTAGGATTTTATATCTATTATAACTTTAAATAAATTATTTATAAAAAATTAAAATAAGGAAAACTATGAAGAAACTTTTTTTATCACTAACAACAGGTATAAGTATTGCTCTAGCGCATACTTCTCTGAGAGCAATGGAAATGCCACAATTAACCGTTAATAATAGTTCTAGTAAACCCCTTACTCTCGAGTATAGAAATACGAAAAACTTCGACACCAGTACACCCAGTAAAAAAAATCTTGCAGCGGGAAAAGAAACTGATATTGACCAAAGACCAAATGATAGTATCAATTCCTTGACTATTACCGTTTCAAATGACCCTTCAGTTCAACCTCTTGATATAAAACCTGAAGATATAGTTACCCTTGCCGAGTTTCCTACTTCAACTATAGAGATTATTTCAAGCCCTCAAGGGAAATTAGAGTATGAAATTATTACTCCTGAAAAAAAGGATAGAAAAGCTAAAATCGAGAAACGTGAATCTCTAGAAAAAGAAAAGGACCGGCCTTCTGCGGACTTATTAGAACAAAAACTAGAAAGAATATCCCTCGGTGGTTCTCGTAAAATTATTCAGCCCCAATCTAAGCAAGATAAAGAAGGATCACAGATATTTATAGAAAAAACAGAAGGATTTACACCTACAATAGTAGGAAATAACTTACAAATTACAAAAATTATAAATGAAGCTCAAGTGGCAACTATCGCCATACTTCCTTCTGCTGATCCATTGGGGGAAAAAGCTGGATACGTTCATTCACGTGAAGGCATGGTTTTTATAAGTGCAGTGTGGTCTAAACCCCTTACGCTGGAAAACCCTATTAGTCTCGTACGAGGAGATGCTCCTACAC
>JACDFK010000097.1 GCA_013815795.1 Candidatus Babelota bacterium
CCATCAAGGAGATGTCGTCCTTGATGGTTTTTCTGTAACTTGTACAATCTAATTTAAAGGCAAGCTCGATAGTACTCTACGTGAGAGATACTCTCTACGATAGTTTTACGAAAATAAAAAAAGTTTTCATCCGCGACTTTATTTATTTTTTATGGATTGAGGAACTTTCGTATCCTCTTTAATCCCACTACCTTTAATAGTAATAGATCCCGATCCGGTCTTAAGCTCTATAGAGGCCCCGCCTGTACCCAGTTCACCTACTATAGTTTTTTTCGATTGAGTTAACTCCTTAAAATCAGATTTAAATTTTCCTGATCCCATAGAGCCTTCTACTGTAGCATTAGAATCTTGCGGAAGAGTCAACTTAATATTTCCAGAACCCGTTCGCAAAGAAAGTGCTGTATCGGTAGGTACACTACGTTGATCAAGCTCTATAGAACCACTTCCTGTACGGGCGTCCACTGAGCCTCCCGCATGTTTTATAGTAATTGAGCCAGAACCTGTTTGCAAAGATAAAGAGTCGGAACTTCCCTCATCTACCCGTATTGCCAATGATCCACTCCCGGTGACGGCATCAATGGGACCCTTAACATTGGTAAGTGTAACCTCTCCTGAACCTGTTTTTGCCGATATCGCCGCTTTCACATCTTCAATAGTAATGTCTCCAGAACCAGCACTTATTTTTTCTAATACGGCTTTACGAGGAACCTTTACTACATACGAGACCTTCGCTTTTATCGAGCGTTCATCATATTTAGTCTCAAAATTCGCCTTTTTGGGATCTAATCCCATCACTATATCGATTTTTTTCAGATTTTCTCGATTTGCTGCAAACTTCGTGATCTCATAAGCAAGACTATCTTTGTCCCAGCCTGTAACTTTTACCGATCCAGTTTTATTAACAATCGTTATAGTCCCTGCGCTCTCAAAAGGAATCTCTTTGGATATAACCTCTTTTTCAGTTAAGGAACTCTCTGTATCTGTTAATGAAGAAGTTGTTATCGAAACATTTTTAAATAAATCGGTCAGATTATCTAGAGAAGACGTTCCTTTTAAAGAAATCGCTACGCAATAAATGCTCAAAATCACCATTGAAAATATTCTTTTCATATACCTATCCTTTTTCATACTGCTCTCACTTATACTCTATAAAAAATATAATTATGCCTACGATAAACCATAGCGCTTCTTACCCTTTTTTTTAAATTTTACAAAAAATAGAAAGCTCTTATATTCCATCTACCGGTAGGCATATTATACAATAAAAAATCGATATAACTTAAACAAACCCTTCTGCAATTTCAGAAGTTCAGTATACATAAGTATACCACACTAAAGAATCCCCTCTGTGGGGCTCTTTAATCTATTACTACTTATAAAGTTTTTTTATTCTGCTTTTCTGAAAGCTCTTCTTCTTCCAGCACACCACTAAAAACTCCACTTACATGCAAAATCTTAGAGCTCGAGAATGTCCCTTTTTTCCACATAAAGCACCTGTTCTTAAAACAAGTCCTTCGTAAGGTTACCTACGCTAGGCACTCTAAAAAGGGTAGTCGGAGGAATAATCATTTAAAATTGAGAACTCTACTACTGAACTAAAGCTGTAGCTGCGGTAATTTTACCACCTGAAAAAACAGAATTTTACCACCTGTTACCAGCTGGCAGGGTTTAAAAACAAAAAATCTTAATATCTATCGCCGTCACGAGCTTCTAATCCAGCAAAAACCAGTCCTGATATACCTACAAGAGCATAGAGTGCATTTGACACAGGAGTTGCAACTCCAAAAATTTTAGCCACAAGATCGAGATCAAAAAGGCCAACAAGACCCCAGTTAATTGCCCCGATAATAACAATTATTGTTACAATAAGTTGTCCTATATTCTTCACGAAAATCTCCTTTCAGCATTAATCTCAGTGTATTTTTCTACGTAACTACTCTTTCTTATATCAGCAACACTCTTCATGAGATTTTCTCAACGAAAGCACTTACCATAAAGAGAGACTTTATGTCATAAAAATGCACAACTAAGACCTAAGCTATTTTTTATTTTTAACTATTTAACCATCTTTCTTTAACGTATATCGTGTATACTGTTATTCATGCCTAATCCATGAATACACCTTTATACATCACTTTATATAACTCATATGGTCGTTACCATTAAAAAATATTCTTTCCTCTTTTGAAAATGTGCCAAGAACATACAAAGCGTTCTGTAGTGTGACTTGACTTAGAGCGTATTTCTATAAAGTGATATTTTTAATTGGCCCAACTACTCTACAGGTAGTAAAATACAACTTCGTAGAGTGCCGACGTTGTGCTACACAGTCGAGTGTATAGCACACCGCCCCTTAAATAGTAACGCCTATAAAAATATCTATCTCTCGCTATTGCGCATTTGCATCCTTCTATTTCATAATATGATAACAGGAGTCCTGCTAAACCAACAGCGACATAGGTTAACTTCTCAAGAGTTGGCATACTTGCCATCAATTGGTGAACGATATTAACATTAAACAGCCCTATAAGACCCCAGTTAATTGCACCAATTATAACTAAAAGTGCCGAAATACTTCGTAGTACGTTTTTCATAAAAAACCTTTCATTATTGCGCCATAAGCTACCATCACCTACAACATCAAACAATAGGCATCATAGACTTATGACAAATAAAACTTTTACCTTACATTGTTCGTATAACACATTTTTACTATTATAGACCGAAAAGCCTATCGATTAGTGACTTTGGAAGAGACCGGCCAGTAATAATGATTGCAATATGAACTATTACGAACTTCTACTAATAAGTATAATTTGTTTAATTTATAATTGTCAATAATATTGGCATAAATATAATTCTCTTACTTAGTGCAGAAATTCTTTCGGGCAGAACTTTACCTGAATAGCTTTTTTCAGAAGGCACATAAGCACTGATGGGGCGTCTTACCGATTCTTCCAAACATCTCTGTTTGAAAAAACAGGATATTGAGCCCAGAAGGTTTCAAGAAAAACAGATGCTCATCTTTGATGCTATCTGCATCTACTGTTATCAGTAGCTTTTTAGAGGCAGTATACCCTATCAAAGCCTCAGTAGTGCACCATAACAGATATAACCTTTTAAGTAGACCGTATAGATACAAGAATTCACTCGTAGTAAAAAAGTGTCACTACACCGTAAAGTCCTCTTTATTATCTCTCAAACTTCGGAGGCTAATAAAATTTACGTTAATCTCTTAAATTTTATTAAGAAACCCTCCTTCAGGGCTATTACATTTTTCATAAAACAGAGTAAGAGCATTTTTTACCAAGAAAGGAAGATCTTGAAAAAATAGCCATTCCTCTTGAGTAATAATGCCACCTTTATAGACCTTTTTAATAAGGGCTATAACAAATTTTGCTTCCTGTAAGCGCAGCAAAGAGGACAAATACTGAAAACTAAGTACTCCTATATTTCTGCCTTTATCGCTATAGAAGATAGTTTGATTATCCTTACTAACAGAGAGAGCCGAGATAGCATCCTTTACAAAAAAAGAGTTCATTAGAGTAAGCTCTGTATTTTTTTCATCATAGGACCACAACAGAATTTTATAGGACATCTTCTCAGCCGTTTCTGCTTGACGAACAGCTGTAACAATAAGGCTCAGATTCCTTCCGACTGCAAGATTAGTAGTAACCCCTTGATTAAAGACAGGTTCCTCCTTGATAGGGTTCTTCTTATCAAAAGACACTATCTTAAGATCAGAGCATGCGTCTATAGATACCGCATGACCATCAAGAGAAAGAGCTACATGAGATCCCACTTCCATTTTGGATGACTTAAAATCATAAAGAGTCTGATTTTTCTCTCTATCCCATACGTGAATGCGGCTAGCGCCTCCAGCACAAATATGTTGAGAATCAGATAAAAAAGCAAGATATGAGATATCCCCAGGACCATTAGTGCAATGTTTAATAGTTTGAATGCATTCGTCATTTTTACAATTGAATAGTCTTACATATCCGTCAATACAACCAGTTACAATCATATCAAGATCCCAGGTGTCATTAAATGCAGCACAGGTGACCGCCATTGGATGAAAAAAAGTTTTTACCAGAGACCCATCACCTACTCGCCATATGCAAGCGTTTCCATCACTAGATGTTGATATACAGTATTTTTGATTGGGACTCACTACCAAAGAACTAATTCTTCCGGCCCCTAAAGATCTACCATACAAAGGACTTATCTCATAGCTTTCACTGTCAATTGTGGATAAAGACATTTTTCCCAGATCACTCAAAGTAAGTAGTGTGTCATTTTTTAAAATAATAAGATTCCGAACGAAACCGATTTTTTCTGCCGTTTTTACGAGCTCTTTTCTGCTTGCTAAAGCCATCCATGCCTCTTTTGAATGCATGAGACAGTATTCAAAGCTTAATATCCCCTCAATATCTGAGTTCCAAAGATCAGATCTATAATCATACATATGTTCGGTTGTTACAATGTACTGGGCCGCAATGCTCTTTAATGACGGGACAGTTAAAGAACATGCCTTGATATGAAAAAATAGAGTAAAAAAGACGCTATTGCAGCTTAACAACACTAACCGATATGTGACCATAATGTTTCTCCCTTTTGGTTTTTAACAGATGCGTTATAGTGTAATAGAAAAACAGTAGCAAAAGCAAGTTTCTTTTGAAAATATATTTATTTTATTTAGATTTCAGTAAGAATTATGCTTCTTAAAAGCTCTATTTTGGCGATACTAGTTGTGTATTTGAAATCTAGAAAATTTTATATCTTTTTAACTTGCAAAAATCAATTCTTTCGTCCAGGATGTATTTTTCTGTGATGTTAAAAAATCAGACAGAAGCTATTAGGGTAGTTAAGTTTAAATACTATAAAAAAATATTATTACCTATATA
>JACDFK010000098.1 GCA_013815795.1 Candidatus Babelota bacterium
CCCCTCTCTCCTCCATAGTATTTCATTAGTAGGGAAAAAATTATGATAAAGCGTTCTTTTTTCGCCGTTACGTTTTTATGTGGCTCTCTTCAAGCGATGGTTTTCGATAATCGGTTTTTGCCACTTTATTTTAAGCCCCACACAAGGCGGTGTGATGCCCCTTACTGGATTCGTATACAGCCCTTTTTTATGCAGGCTGATCGAGCATTTTCAGATGATAAACATGCCAATATACCTGACATTGATGGTTCTTACGACCAGATTGCCTTGGCTAATGCTTTGGTGTCACGAGGGAGAGAAAATCCTCTTCGTTCAGATTTTCAGTTGAGGACTACACTTCCGTGGACACGACGTGGCCGCTTAAATGCACAGGGCATTTCTGTCTATTTTGAACAGCCCGTAGGGTGTTATACTGCCTTAGGTGTAGGCACCGTATTTGGGTCGGTGAATGTTCGTCATGAGTTCCTTTTGAGAGGTGCTGAACTCTTACTTCCAGAAGGAGATAGAGACTATCTTTATCAAGTAAAGGAAAAGATGCATGAGGAGCTCGGGATTACTCCGGCTTTTTATAAACATACCGGTTTTGGCGATGTTGATTGTTATGTGCGTTTTGGCACGGCATTCGATTATACCTTAAAATGTAGGCGTCTTGATCCCACTTTGAAATTCGGTTTTTTAGTTCCTACTCAATCACGTACTCCCTGTAATAATCCAGCAGCTGTTCCCTTAGGAGGCCAAGGCCATTGGGGCGTATATGGCGCAGTGGAATTTGAAACTGAATGTAAAGAAGATTTAATTGTAGGGTTTAATTTTAGAGCAATTAAGCGCTTTAAAAAGAGTTATCCTATTCGTATTCCTTTAGCTGGAGAACCATCATCGTATGGGGCTTCGGTTGCTCTCGTGACCGTTGATCCTGGTTGGACGTTTGTCGCTAATCCCTATTTTTCTTTTGAAGGACTCAGAGAAGGATTTGGACTGAAGGTACAGTACACACTTGTTTCACATCAAAAGGATTTCCTTACAGATAAGTCGATAGTAGATGTACCGCGTAGTAGAACAGCTGCCTTAAACTGTATACGAGAACGTTCTTCCTGGGGAACCGAACATGTTACCATTGGAGCTTTTTATGACTTTGGTAAGATAAGAGAGTGCCCAAACTTATACCCTAAGCTCTCTGCTTATTGGGATATTCCCGTAGATTGGTTAGTTAGTAAACGGGCCGCTAAAACTAATTGTGTATCATTGATGCTTGAACTCGATTTTTAGGAACTATACTTATGAGAAATTTTTTTAAAAAAATCCTTCCGACAAAACGCTTATTCAAGCTTTTTTCAAACGATTTGGCGATTGATTTAGGCACGGCTAATACGTTAGTCTATGTCCCCCATAAGGGAGTGGTTCTTAATGAACCTTCAGTAGTGGCCGTAAAAGCTGGAACCAATCATGTTCTTGCTGCTGGTCATCGAGCAAAGGAGATGCTTGGAAAAACTCCAGAAAGCATTATTGCCTGTAGACCAATGCGCGATGGGGTGATTGCTAATTTTGAACTGACTGAAAGTATGTTACGCTTTTTTATCCGTATAGTGAACGGCAACAGAAGAACATTGGTGTATCCCCGTATTATTATAGGTCTTCCTTCAGGGATCACTCAAGTTGAACGTCGTGCAGTGGAAGATTCTGCTAAGCAAGCGGGAGCGCGTGAAGTATATACCATAATGGAGCCTATGGCAGCAGCTATTGGAGCAGGACTTCCTGTCCACGAGCCAACGGGTAGTATGATTGTTGATATTGGTGGTGGAACGACCGAAGTGGCCGTTATTAGTTTGAAAGATGTCGTTTTTTGTCGTTCTCTTCGTGTAGGTGGAGATGAGCTGGATCGTGCTATTGTTCAGTATGTCAGACGTAAATACAATCTCCTTATAGGAGAAAGAACTGCTGAGATGATTAAAATTCGTATTGGGAATGTTAGTGAAAGCGAGATGAGCGAATCGGTCGAAGTGAAGGGTCGTGATCTTATGACCGGTGTCCCTAATACGATTACGTTAACAAGTCCAGAAGTACATGATTCTTTACGAGAAACGGTGTTAAAGATTATACAGACTATTAGAGAAGCGCTTGAGAATACACCGCCTGAACTTTCTTCTGATCTGGTGGATACCGGTATCACCTTAGCGGGTGGCGGAGCACTCTTGCGCGGTCTTGATAAACTGATTTCTTTAGAGACAGGGTTACCGGTAAGAATCGCTGAAAATCCTCTCTTTTGTGTAGTAAATGGCGCCGGAAAAGTGTTGGAAGAGCTCGATTTCTTCAAAGATGCGTTAATGAAATAAGATAGACAGAAAACAGGGCGGATGTTTCCTTAAAAAGAATATCCGCCTTTCACAATTGCCGTTCTTTGTTTTATAAAATCTTGTTACTTTTTCATACTATCCAATGAGGTTTATCCTCATTGTTATATCTCTCTTTTTGATTATCTATAAAATACCCGAATAGCTGCCAGGGTTGTTTACGTGCCGAAAATGCACTTTACAGTTTTATTTTTGTAAATACTTTGTTTTTTTAACATACTTACCGTAAATGATTTTTTTTAAATTTTTAAAAATTATCTGTTTCTTGAGCTACACGGTTATCGCAATTAGCCTTTAAAGATTTCTTAGAAGTACAGGTCTTTTTGTAGGAGCTATAAACGGAGAGCCCTGAACGATAAGCTGCATAACCACACGCTATAGATAGCAGCCCAAATCGGAATGGTATTTGAGGCTTTTTGTGTAAGTTAAGTATGACATGATGAATCGTCGTGACCATGGTCGCAGTAGTTATAAAGCACATCGTTGTGTTTCTGTATAGTTTATTAGACTTAGAAGATGATTCTGCCTTAACTGAAAGACAGAAAACGCTCATGAGAGCTAAAAGAACAGATTTTTTTGGTATATTCATGCACTTCCTTACGTTGTAAATTCTTTTTATTATGAAAATAATTGCTTAGGCTCTGCTTTGAATCTTAGTTGCAAGTTAAATTACTTTCTAAAGGCGAAGCTTGCGAAACTATTTTTTTCTGCTGTTTTTTTCATCTTCTTCTGTGCTCTTTCTAGCATCGATACTATTTTCATCAATGGTCATATTTTCAGAATCTTTTCTATAATCAAACGCTTTTCTATATGACTTACGGGCGTCTTTTCCTAAACGATAACTTATATAGCCCAAACAGGTAACCCCTCCCGCAGTCATAAAAATATGTTCAATATAATGCCATGTTTCTTTGCTATAGAAGTATTTTGTTATTCCTAGCTCATTTATTCCATTCAAATGCGCGAGGGCAACATACCCTGTGGCTGCAGTACTTATTACACATCCCGCTGTTTGAGCGGTGCATTGTAAAAGAGATTTGTGCTTTGGCGATAGTTCAGCCGTTGCACCACATGAAATGCTTAGTAAAAGTGTCAGTAAAATAGAATTTTTAAACATAGTCATACGTAGTTCCTTTGTTAAAGAGAGGTATCACCTTGTATAGCAGCTTCTTGAATGTTACTTTTAAGAGAAGAGCTCTGTTGTTGGGTGTTCGGTTTTTCTTTAAGTGTGGCGGTTTCTGAACTATTTTGTAAAGATTTTTTAGAGAGACAAGCCTTTTTGTAGAAGGTATAAGCTGAGAGTCCGGAACGATAAGCAGTATAACCACACATAATAGAAAATAAGCTCAATAGGAAATTATCTTTTGAATATTTTACCCCTGTGATATCATGTATCGTTTGTACTGTAGCGACACTACTTATAAGACATATTGTTGTATGTGCGTATGCTTTATAGGGCAAAGAGTATAAGTCTGCGTTAATCGAAAGACAAAAAACGCTCATGAGTGCTAAAAAGACCGATTTTTTCTGTATATTCATACACTTCCTTATGGTGTAAATTTTTTTATTATGAAAATAGTTACTCAGGATCTACGTGATCTTCGTTAAAATTTAAACTATTTTGTTCTGTAAGTTTTTATCATCTAGTACAGTGCTTTCATGAGCATCGACATTATTTTCATCGATAGTCGTATTTTCAGAGATTTTTTTAGGATAAAACGCTTTTCTGAAAGACTTACGGGCATCTTTTCCCAGGCGATAACTTACATACCAACAACAGATAGGCCACGCAGTCCATCTAAACATATAGTGGAGATCCTGCCATGTACCTTTGTTATACAAATGGTTTTTTATCCCTCTTCTCTCTGCGTCATACACATGCTTTATTGTCAAAACAGCTGCAAGTGCAGTACTTACTACACATCCAGCTGTTTGAGCGGTGCCTTGTAAAATATGTTTGTGTTTTGGCGATAGTTCAGCAGTTGCCCTAAAGCAGGTGCCGATTACAAGTGCCAGCAAAATAGAGTTTTTAAAAATGGTCATACGTAATTCCTTTATTAAAGGTTTTTATCATCTACTACACTGCTCTCTTGAGCATCGATACTATTTTCATCAAGAGTCGTATTTTCAGAGATTTTTTTAGGATAAAACGCTCTTCTATAGGATAAACGGGCATCTTTTCCCAGCCGATAACTTAAATACCAAAAACAGATAGGCCACCCAGTCCACATGACCATATGTTGGATATCATGCCATGTGCCTTTGTTATAAAAAAAGTTTTTTATTCCTTTTTCATGTGCCTTATAGACCTGGTTTACTGTCACAGCGCCTGCAAGTCCAGTGCTTACTACACATCCAGCTGTTTGAGCGGTGAATTGTAAAAGATGTTTGTGTTTTGGCGAAAGTTCAGCCGTTGCACCAAAGCAGGGGCCGACTACAAGTGCCAGCACGATAGAGATTTTAAAGATAGTCATGACAAGCCCCTTTGTTAAAGTGATGTATCACCGATTTATAGTAGCTTCTTGAACGCTATTCTTTAAGGAAGAACTT
>JACDFK010000099.1 GCA_013815795.1 Candidatus Babelota bacterium
GTACAGAGAGGGCAGTTTTTCTCCTTATTACTCACCATCTTTTCTACACATTTTATACAGGTAATATGAGGAACAGTATGACGATCTAAAAGCACTTCAGACCTGCCGTAATAATTCTTTATTTTTAATAGTAAATGGTTCTCCGGGACTAATAACAGCAATCTTGTGTAGCTGACTTTTAAAATTCTTTAGTGCGCTCAAGGAAATATATGCTATTTCTATCCTATCGTTCCACCATGCAAAAAGCTTGACTACTCTACCATGACATCTATTTAGTTTCTCAAAGCACTCGGGTTCAATACTATTCTTTATTGCCACCATCAGATCTATATCGCTTCTAGTGGGATTAAAATCGCCTACCGCTAAAGAACTATATATATATATTTCTACTACATTGTCATTGAGAGTAGCCTTAAGTTCAGTTGTGATGAAAGTTAAAGGACGATTTACATCAGTAGGGAGTATGAATACCATTCATTATGTGTCCTTGCGTAATCAACCTTTCAGGTAGATTTGCCATGCAAAAAAGCCTCTAAAAACTTGTTTCATTTTGAAGTGTATGATCTCTAATAGTTTACAATAAAACGAATCTCTCTTCTTATACGTATGTTTTTTAAAACTGAGTCTACGTCTTGCCCTAATAAAACAAAAAAAAGGAGTTTTTAAATTTTAATTCATTTCTACTCTTAGTTTTTCCTCTGCCCGTATTCTAATACGGGCAGAGGAAAAACTAAGATAGACTAACAAAATTTTATATTAAAATTTATTTGAAGATAAGATAAACAAAGTATGACGATCGATCTTTTCTGTTAAGCGGCTCAAACCTTGCAGAAGATGTTTCACGCAGGCTGTATCACTATGTTCTTTAGGAGTAGATACAGAAAAACCTTCATGCCGGTCCAGCTTCATCAGTTCTTGTCCGTGTATATCCCATACTCGAAGCGTTTTATCCCAGGATCCGGTAAGAATTAACTTTTCACCAGGTATAAATACCGCTGCTGACAGAGCATTTTCATGTCCTTTGAAAGCAACCCTAGATCGTCCCATTTTACTATCCCATAAGAGTGCAGTGCCATCTGCACAGCCTATTAAAATACTGTTTTCGTCAGCGCTTGGAACTACAGAAATTACACATGCTGTAAAATCTTCTAATGTTGTACTATTCTTTCCATTTCTGATGTCCCAGAGCCGTACCGTTTTATCTCCACCAGCAGTATAAGCACAGGTTCCCTTTGTATTGAGTGCTACCGATTCAACTCGATCTTCATGTCCAATAAGTGTTACAAGTAGTTTTCCCGTTTCTAAATCCCACCATGATGATGTTTTATCTGCTGATCCTCCTAATAAGCTTTCCCCTTGAGCAGAAACTGTAAGGGAATAAAGAGGACGTGTATGATGCGCAGGAAGTTCTTTACACAGTTCACCGGTGCGAGAGTTCCATATACGTGCTTTATTATCGTGGGCTCCAGCCGTTACTACATACTCTTCGTTGGGAGTAAACGCTACTGCATGTACCGGAGTTTCTCCCTGCTCTAAAGTAGCTATAACAGATCCTTCCTCAATATTCCACAGAGTAATTGAGTTATCTACCGACCACGTAAGAAGAACGGTGCCTGCGTGGTTAAATGCTGCGGCTTTCATCAAAGGCATTTCTTCCCGGGAGTCTTTATACTTTGTAGTTTCTAACTGCCGACAGAGCATTGTCGGAAATTCCAAATTATAGTGCAAAGTATCTTGAAATGAGAGTAAAACTGAATGTCTCATCTCTGTGGGAAATCGTTTGGAAAGGTCTACCCGCTTAATCCCCAAAGTAGGGTTCATACTGAAAGAGAAAGATCCTGCAAAAAGAGCAGAGATGAGTGCCACCGAAGAAGGTTTGGTAATCCAAGAATTCATGGGAGTCCTTTATGTAAGTTGATACTATTTTTACTGTCAAGTTTCTCCCTTTACTTGTTCTGTCTAGTATCTCCTGTACCATAAAAAAATCAAGCGCTAACTCTTTAAATTCTTGTAAAATTCTTTAAAAAAAGGATTAAGAAAAGTCGTTAGATAATGATTAAAACCTCAGAATCATAATTTATCGAAAAGATTACTCGAACCTATTTCTCTATAAAACAACGACCTTATTTTTTTCTCCTAATGACTCTATAAGTGTAGTGATCTTAGCACCAAGATCATCGGGTGGAGAAAGATCGACACTAAATTTTTTAGCCCTTAAACCTAAGTCCTAAGCCAAATTTTTTTTCTAACTTTTCAGACGTACTACTCTTTAATATTGAAAATTTAGAAAATAACACCGTACAGGTCTAACGTATATTCACAGGATTCTAACCCTAAACCTTTAAAATGATTTTTATTATCAGAAAACAATGCTTCAAGAGTGGAAATGAGTAATGTTTTTTCAAAGCGATGAGGACGTGAAAGAAAGTAATATCTGTCTTTAGTAATTAGGTTGTAGATCAACTAGGTCTTATCAACGTAGAGAAAACCTTCTGTAATAAGAGTCTAAAAGACCTTGTAGTGGTTAATTTTTAATCGCTCATGAAATATCTCCTATTAGAGCAGTTTTATCGTTACGTAAGATCTACGGTATCATCGGATAAATTTTTAAAGAATTTACAGAGCGGGTCATTCCTTACTCTTCCTGTAGTTCTCACTCTTTTCCTCAGGCGACTAGGTACGTAAAAGAGGGCCAGAACTCTGGCCCTCTTTTACGTATTTCTACTTAATAGCTACTTGACCTTAATTTTACTAAAGAAAGGTGCTGTTCTTCTATTATTATCTAAGATCAGTTTTCCTGATTCAGGAGTATCAAAAATCGTTGTAGCAGGCTTAAATGGGCCTTTAAAGGACTCTGTATAGAGCGCATAGAATGTATTATTAACAGCTTCTAAACCTTGATAGTCACCGTTAGTCATAACACCAAGGCCAGTCACTGGTCCATTTTCTACAATATAAGGGTGGCCAGAAAGTCCTTTTTCTTCTACAAAGTCAAGACCCATACCGGTACTTCCCGCTGCTGGCAACACATTATTGTACAGAGCAAACCATGTATTGGTATTTGTTTTCTCTGAACACGCAGAAGAGTTACATCTAAAGTCATGGTACAAAATACCAACTTGCCCTCTGTCATTAACGGCTACTGAGGGTGTAAACGCTTGAGGATTTGGAGCATTATCTGGTGTGCGGCTTACTTTAACCGGTGTTGACCAGGTAACTCCATTATCATGCGATGCTGAAAGTACTATTTGTGACAATTGATTCCCCGGTGTATTAAAGCGAGCATCTTGCCATACGACATACAGAGCACCAGTTTTTTTATCTACCGCTACGGAAAATACTATTGCTTGTCCTGCTGCAGTCCTTAACAATGTCCCTAATCCTTTTACAATTTTACCTGCTTGAATTTCATATCCACAAGTATAAGTGTTGTTTGCGTCACCAGCAGCTATCTGTGTGGCAGTTTGATTCCATGTAAGACCCTTATCAGAAGAACGTATAACCGCTATATCTGACGTTAAAAATTTAAAAGGAAAGGTATCATTTATATACTCTTCGTCTGTCGTGCCAGGACGAGCATAAATACGATTCATAAAACAAAGAAGTTCCCCATTAGGAAGGCTCACAACGATATTTCCAATAGTTTGACTATCGTTTTCGATCCCGTTACTTTTAAGCTCAGGATCTAAAAAGGGATTATAAATAGGTCGACTGTCTTCCCACGACAAGCCACCGGTTGTTGTTCGTGTAAACCACGTGTCTGAGTGAAAACTTTCTGAAGAAAGGAAAGTGTCCCATACTAGGTAAGCATTATCCGCTATCACTGGATCAGCTGTGATTGAGTTTTTATCATCTATAGGTGCGGTGAAAGTATTTGCCTTCACAAAAATAGGATTTGACCAGGATTTACCATTATCCTCAGAATAGAGAGCGGTAATTCCTTGTTGATTTTGAGTATTAGGGTCGATTATATCATTGAAATTTAATACTGTCAAATATACTTTTTTCCCATCAGCTGAATAACTAACCCATGGATCACTCGATCGTGCAGTAATGCCACCGTTACATCTTTGAAAAGGAATTATAGTACGAGACCATTTTTTACCACCATTTTCTGTATGAGCTATACCAATCTCTAAAGCACCCCCATTACTAATACGATCTTGTTGCCAGACCGCAACTGCTTGACAAGGATTTTTAGGATTAACCGCAAGAAAAGGTTCTACTGCTGAATTCTGATAAACAGTAGTGGTTCTGCCAGGAAGTCCTGCATCTAATAAACATTCAGTGCGTACTGAACTGGGACTGTTTACAAAGCCAATATCTTTATGCTTGGGATGAACAGAAATTGTCCCCCCAAGAACAGAAAACGGCATGCTTAAGAGTAAAGCCCCCGCGAGTAAGAATCTTGAATTTTTAACCATAAGCGTATCCTTATTGTTATAAGACGGTTATTAATAAAACTACTTTCTGTATCATATGCTAACATTAGCGTATAACCATAAGCAATAAGTTCTTAAGTGAGTGAAAGAAGATTAATGGGCAGCAAAAAATATTGCTTAAGAAGTTATTTTATCGAAATATTAGTTAAAATCACTTTAAAAGATTTCGTCCTATTATTTTAATTTTCACTATTTCCTTTAGGCCAATAGGCACGCAAAAGAGGGCCAGAGTTCTGGCCCTCAATCAGTATTTCTACTTAATAGCTACTTGACCTTAATTTTGCTAAAGAAAGGCGCTGTTCTTCTATTGTTATCTAAGACCAACTTCCCTGTGTCAGGACTATCAATAACAGTCTGAGCCGGCTTAAATGGCCCTTTAAATGACTCTGTATATAGTGCATAAAAGTTAT
>JACDFK010000100.1 GCA_013815795.1 Candidatus Babelota bacterium
CCCCAAGAGTAAGAAAGCAAGAGTACACTCAAAAAAAGATTATATTTAACCATAGAAAATCCCCCTTACACTAAATTTTTAACATCTTTTTTAAATTATATAGCCTAATGAAATAAAACCAAAAAGATAGTATGCTTCAAATCGTACGCCCAATCCTTTGTGTATCTATTATAATCAAAAAGACACACTCTCTACGAGTAAAAAAGAAGTTTAAAACCCCTTTTTTAAAATTTTAAGAACACCACCCTCACTACATGCACTATTTATAGAGTTATGAGACTAGTAAGTTCTTCTGGAGTCAAAGGATTATCGGTGTCCTTTTCAACTCTATAATCTCCGCGGCCAGAGACTTTTTTGGCATCTAAACTCCCCATTATTTGTGACTGTACATACATACTATGGTCAGCCCCTGCTATTAACATTATTTTGTGTGTGGCCGGAATAGAAATCACCCGATGCAACACATATAAATCAAGAAGACAGGAAAATGTGGTGTGTATCAGTTTTTCTAGTATCTTCAAATAAGGAGGAACCTCTGTTTGTCCCAGTCTTTTAAGAAGAGATGGAAGGGCCTCATGTAAAGGAATAGAGTTCTTTGTAACTTCCTCTAAAATCTTGTCGTAGAAATATTTTGTAATGTCCATTTTCTCTTCATGTATCTCTTTTACTTTATCGCACGATGAGCTATATGCTTCATCTAAATAAAGATCAATAAGGCTATATTCATCTAATACATCTTGGAAAGTAACTAAGTGATCGTAAAATTTCTGTGTACTTGAAGCACGGTAGTTACAAGTAAACTTACTAATAAATCCGGGAGTGAAATCTTCAAGGAGATCTACCACTGCAGCAGAAGCAGCTCTTTGTTCTATATTTTCTACTATAACAAATGGAAGAGGCTCTTCGGTTAGATATTTTGCCAAAGAACCTAGTATGGTTTCGTGGCTTCTTCGATAAGTCCCTTCTTCTATCAAAATATGAAGAGGTTTCATCCTATGGTCAAAATATTTCTCAAGTATAACAGCGGTTTGAGAATAACGTTTCACGATTTTAACTAAACTTTCTAACTCCTGTTTTTCCTGTTCTATAAATCGACTATCATTATGCACATCAAAGAACAGTAAGGTTTCCTTTTCTCCCATATTCCATTGAGTGCCTTTCACTAAGACCCCTTCTGACCCAAAAGAGAATGTAAGCAGTAGTACACTCAAAAAAAGATTACATTTAACCATAGAAGAACTCCCTACTACACTTTACTATCCAATTTTTTTGAAAGATATCGCGTACAATAAAGCGAATTATATAATGAGCTTCATACACCATAAAACTATGCATGTGCTGTGCCGTATACCTAACAGCCCATCCCTACTAAGTATATACTAGCAGAAAGGAAGCTCAAGGCCCTCTAAGAGCTGAAAATACTAGGCAAAATCTAGTATCCGAGGAAGCTTTTAAAACAGTGTGATTGAATATCTATACTTTTTAACAACTGATGTAGTTCCAAGACCAGATTTCTAACATAAGTAAAAATTTCAGATGACTAAAAGTAAAAATATACCCTCTTATTTAATCCTTACATTCTCTGCCTCTCTTGAGACTAACTCCTCAGACTAATGCATCGCTCACGACAGTAAAAACATGCGCATGGTCTAACGAAATAATATCGAGCTTTTCTCCATAGATTTTACCTGCTGCGTACAGCACAAAACCATGGAAACTTATTGAAGCGCCTTGTAATGCTGCAGCGGGCACCTTTGACTGACCTATAAAATGGGTCTCCCCCGCTCCCCCCGGAAATCCATAGGTATAGAGAAAAGAACCTTCAGGTTCCCAACCAAGGCCTGAAGCACCGTTTAGTTGTGTAGTATAGACACCATGTTCAGCAAAATGAACCTTTTGAGCTTGTGCAAGAGTCCTTAAGTAGAGATATGCCTCCGTACGTTTGGATTTGGCTAACATCTTCATTAGACTCGGAACCGAAATCATCGAGAGAACAGCAATAATAGCTATCACTATCAAAAGCTCAATTAAGGTAAATCCTTTTTTTTTCAAAAATTTCCTTCATAGTTATAAGAGGGTTACCTGTAACTCATTCTCTTATTTCTACATAAAGAGGCCGCTACATTTTTCAAGAGTGTACTTAAGCTTTCTGTTTTTAGTCAAATTTAGAACATTAACTTTTGTGTTTTAGAAAAACAGCTCATAAGGATTACTTATACTTTTATTATAAGTCCATTGCACGTTATTAAAGATTTCTCTGTGAACAAAAAATCGGATTTTAACTTTTTTATTCTAGTAAAATTCATTAAAAAAAACCGTTTCTCATAGCTCCTAAACATGAAAAACTGCTTAAAATACAGGATAAAAAGGTTCTTTTTTTTTATTATTTTGGCAATTTAAAATTTGATAACCTCCAATGGAATTTATATTTTGACATAAATGATTTTCTAAGGTAGACTTACTACATTAGGATAAAAATGTGACAAATTTTATTAACAAAAACATCTTATGGAGAATTATATGATGGAAATTAACAAACAAAGCACGTCTAAATCGGCGCCTCATACAAAAGTAAGAAGTTATCAAGAGGTAGTAGACTATTTAGACAAACATTGGTTTGTAAATAATACAAGCAAGACTTTAGACAGAGTAAAACAGTTAGATGCAGCTCTTGGAAACCCTTCTACCAAAGTTAATGCTGTACTAATTGCGGGAACAAATGGAAAAAGCTTAACGGTATACCTTACCTCTAAACTTTTAACAACTGAAGGTCTAAAAGTTGGATCTTTTACTTCCCCTCATATTCTAACTTATAATGAACGTATTACTACCAATTTAGAAGCAATCTCTAACAAGGCTTTCACCGAAATCGGTAACGAAGTTATCAATATGGCAGAATCGCTACAAGTACAAGCGTATTCTCATGAACTTCTTACTTTGATGTCGCTTCTTTATTTTGTTGAACAAAAAGTTGATGTTGCAGTTCTTGAAGTAAATAAAGGCGGAACGTTTGACGCAGTAAATATATGTAATGCGCTTGTTGCAAGTGTTACTCGTGTGACCCCTGCAAACATTCATACTACTGAAGATGACCTTATGCCTATTGTTCAGGAAATGATGGGAATTGTAAAACCAAATACCTTTATCGTTTCTGGCGATCAAAGCAAAAACAATCTTCAAAAAATGCATGAAATAACTAACCTTCAAGGTGGTCATTGGGCTATGCCTATTAGGAAATTGGCACCATTAAACTATCCTTATGAACAACTTCATGGTCGTTGTGCTGCACTTGCTGAACGTGTTGCTCAAATGTTTGTCGAAGAACACTATAACAAAGATGCTACCATCACCCGTGATAGTCTTTTAAGTAAACAAAAAGGTAAACGTGGAAGACCTACTCTTGATGACAAGCGTAAAGCAGACCTCGAGAAAAAGAGAACGATTGATCAATATTGGAAAACGGAAACATGTGATCTTCCAGGCCATTTTGAATCATTGGAAACAGAAAAACCTACTATTTTGTTAGATACAGCAAGCAATATAGACGCATTTGATAATATTCTTCTAGGAATTAGATTACTACAATATAAACGACCTCTTAAAGGGCTCTTTATCATTATGGCAGCAGCAAAAGACACTATGCATAATGAAGAATTTCTTAAGCTCGTTCGTTATTTCTTTAAGAAAACATCTGGACAGATGCTTTTATGTCCTATTGAATCTCCACTTCCTGGTGTTCAAGAAGAGGAATCATGGGATGTTGAAAAAGTTACCAATGATATTTCAAGCATGAAAGTTAAAGCACGTGCATGCAAAGATTTTGAAGAAGCTCTTGCGATCGCTAAAAAATCGATACAAGATGAACGACATGGTCTTATCGTTGTAACTGGATCTCATTCTATCGTTAATACCTACTGGAGACATAAAGGTATTAAAAAACTTAACTAACGGAACCGCTCTATGATCAAGCTTCTATACTACTGTATGCCGCTTGTCATGGGATGCTCTTATGGGTATTATTATGGGCTTTTTCTTGTTAATCAAGGAAAAGCCTTATCCTTTTCTTTTCTTATCCCTCTTATGCGACTGTGCAGCCTCTTTGTAATTGCATTTCTTTTATTGCATTACGGATTAATTACCTTTATACTTTTCTTTGTAAGTTTTATCGGTATGATGTGGTATAGTATTATAAACTTCCGCTAGCAAAAAGAGTACTATGGAAGGTGGACTTGAACAAGCGTGGCACTGGTATCCATTGGCCCCTTTAGGCATAACTCATCCTTTAGCCGCTGTTCAAGCGGATACACTCATTAATACATGGATAGTTCTAGCAGTAATGGGAGTTCTTATACTCCTTGCTCGTTGGGCCCTCAGTCATAAAAAAAGTACCGCCGCCTTTATTGTAAAGGCACTTGTTAAGAACTATATGCTCTTAGTAGTGGAATCAAGTGGCACCTTTGTGTATCGCTATTACGCGTTTATAGGATCTCTTTTTACCTTCATTATACTGTGTAATTGGATCGCTCTTATCCCTTATGTAGAGGAACCTACCAAAGATATTAATACTACTTTAGCATTAGGCATCACCGTTTTTTTCTATCTTCAAAAAGAGATCATAAAGGTCCATGGATTAGCCCACTATCTTCGAGAGTATTTCGCACCTATTTCTCTACCCTTTCCTCTTAATATACTTGTAGGCCTTCTCATGCTCCCCCTAAAACTTCTTGGGGAATTCGCCTCTATAATATCCCTTTCATTTCGACTTTTTGGTAATATTTTTGGAGGCACCATTATTTTAAATATTGTACATAACAT
>JACDFK010000101.1 GCA_013815795.1 Candidatus Babelota bacterium
CAAGAAAAACATATATACAATGTATTTCTTGCTTATATGATCCTTCAATTTGAACGAAAAAAGAATAAGTTCAAAAACCCAGAAAGAGCTCTTTATCACATTAAGCAGAAAAAAAACATTCCCTTAACTATTCATTTACAGCGTGATAATCAAATTTTTCGTAATAACGAGTCTTCCCATGCGTAAGTCCTGTTACAAAGAAGTTACAATAAAAATCTTGTTTTTTAAAAATATAACAAAACCACTTTAAAAGGGGTTTATTAATTTTTTTTTTAAAGAGCTTATCCTCGTGGCTCATTTTTTTGCTTACGTAAAAAAGTTGCTTATTTTCCTCTAGAAAAAATCACGTGAATTTTTTTTTAGGTCTGTACGCAGAAATTTTCTTAAAAAAAGAGACTAGAGTACTATCTTAATAAACATAGTATTCTAGCCTTTACACATAAAAAAACGTGATAACTTTCTAAACAAGACGGGAGAGACTTTACAAAAACATCACGAAGGATTCCACTGTCATTCTACTTTTACTGGTAATACACTACCTACCGAGCAACAAATTTTTCTGATAAGAAAAGACGTATTTTATATCTAATAGCATCATCTATCCTATCGGGAAGTACTACCTGATAAGTTTTCCTAACAGTTTCAAGATTAGTGATAAATCTGTTTGCGACCAGCCCCACAGCAGCTTCTAGAGCTTTTTCTTGATCGCGAGGCGTTAAAAGATTGAACTGTTTATTACCGATTTCTATACGCTCAACAACAGAAAGAGCAATAATTACAGATTCTGCAACTAAAAATCGAAGAGCCCATTCCTTTAAGGTAGTTCCCACAGGGGTTCTTCTCTCTGCAAGGCGTTCAAGCATCTCATTGTAGATTCTATCGAGTCTATACGTACTCTGTTCATCCAGTTCAAAAACATATTCGGGCTTAATAAGCTCATTTATAAGTTTTCTTAGTTCACCTTTTTTAACCTTTTTAGCTGCATCAGGGCCTATTTTCTTCAAAAAGTTATTCATGACCGACACCGCTTTTTCATTGAGTTGCTTAGGACTGATATACGTACCAAAAGACAAAGCAGACTCTTGAATAAGGTAGCTACTGAGATCCGGCGTCAACAGTTCTCGTAATGCCGCTGATATCGAAGAGTGAGGCGATCTTACCCGCCACTCAAGGAACGCCCTATCAGCCACTTTATTTCTCGCTTCAATCGTTTCCACAGCAACTTGAGGCTGTTGTCCGTTCAAAAAAAGAGTGCATGCACTACCAAGAAGTAGTATACATACTATTTTTTTCCCTACCATATATTCTCCTTTATGCTTCAATGCTGGAGACGTGTGAACAAAGTCCACCTTGATTTACTCTTTTCCTAAAGATCTACACCTATAGCCTTTATATATATTCACCAGAGGAACCGCAAAGGCACAGTTGACAAAGGTTATGTAGCTTTTTTCAGCATAGTAGGTCCACACTAAAAAAGACCTTATATGCTTTTGTTACCTTATGAGCTTATACATCAAAAATATCGTTTAGCTCATAAGTACAGCGAACCACCTTGGGTCCGATGTTCACGGGGTCAACGCCACCGTGCATGACCTGATCCATAGAGTTACGAGTATAAGGGATCATTCTTCTCGACGTGCATTTTAGGAAAGCAACTCATTAGAGTACTACCACTCTTTCGTCTCCAAATTTTTTAACTTTACCATTATAGTATAAGTGTATATTTTTAATATTTAAATTGTCAATAATAAAACAATTTTGATGGTTTATACTACAGCAACTTAAATAAGTCACCCAGGATAACTGTGTAGATAAAAGAATGTGCACACGGATTATACAGCATTAGGGTTTGTATAAAAAAACCGATTGGTGTATAACAGATACAAAAAAGTGAAAAAAAACAGAGAAGATAAGGAAAAAATTTGGTGGAGGCGATGGGAGTCGAACCCATGTCCGCACTACAATCAACATACAGCGCTACATGCTTAGTCTTTATTGATACATATAAAGGTCCTCAAAGACACGTTCTCTTTATACGCCTAGTTAGTGTTCATTCAAGCTACTCACCAAGTAAATCTCGCTTGACAGTCCTATTAGGGGTAATACGAGCTTGATCTATCAATAGGCACATGGATCAAGCAAGTCGCTTTAACTCTTAAGCTAAAGCAAGCGGTGCTTGCGCACCTGTGCTAAAGTTTGCACTTATTGTTTTACTCTTTTTTTTACGAGCACAAAGTAAAAGCTCGGCATGCTCTCTACATCTTTCATACCACGTCGAAGCCATTACGCCCCCAAATTTTTCAAAGAACTTTAGATAGAAACAGTATCTATATTGTATAGTATAGATTATCCCCTAAAAATGTCAATTTTTTATTCAAATGAAAGAAGTTCTACGTCAAATATTAACGTGGCATTCGGTGGAATAACTCCTGGATAGCCCTGGGACCCATATCCAAGATGAGAAGGTATAACAAGTCGTCTTTTTTCTCCGACGCGCATCTCAAGAACCCCTTCATCCCAACCCTTTATGACATTACCAGCCCCGAGCACAAAAGAAAAGGGATTTCCTCTGTCTACACTCGAATCGAATTTTTTTCCAGGGACACCTGCATTGTCAAGCCACCCGGTATAGTGAACAGTCGCTATACTACCAGGCTGAGCCGTGGTCTGTCCATTACCATGATTAATAATTGTATAGCCGAGTCCTGAAGGAAGAGTTATTTCTGGCATGAAAACCTTCTTTTCGTTTTATTGTAGGTAAACAGCATCATTTTTTAGATAAAGAAAGCAGTGCAACATCAAATATTAAAGTAGCATTGGGTGGAATAGATCCAGGAGCCCCTGCAGATCCATATCCTAAGTGCGAAGGTATGGTTAATCGTCTTTTCTCTCCAATTTTCATTCCCACAACGCCTTCATCCCATCCTTTTATAACCTGCCCAGCCCCTACTATGAAGGAAAAAGGAACTCCTCTTTCTACACTCGAATCAAACTGTTTGCCTGGCTTTCCGTCCTCATCGAGCCAGCCCACATAATGAACAACTGCTGTATCTCCACGCTGAGCGACCCTATCTCCTTTACCAGGAATAGGAATGCTGTAGCGAAGACCTGAAGGAAGAGCCACCTCTTTAGAAGAAGCTATTTCTTCCTCTTGTGGCCCTTGGACCGCATCGTTTTTATTTTCATTGAATGAAGAAATAGCTATAGATGATACCACCGCAGCAATTCCTAAGAAAAATATCACATGATATACCGTTATTTTTTTACTCATCTTCTTCTCCTTCTTGTTTTTTTATTCTACCAAAAAGAGAGCTTCTATGCCAGCAATTTTATGAGTACTAATTCACCCAAGAGATACCATAAAATTTCAGTACACATTACCCCTGCAGAGCTCAGCATACTAGCTCACAAAGCGATAAGTTGTTCTAACAACTGTTCTAGCTCATCACCCTTGTGACTACTCTCAAACATCTGCTCGACTGTTTTTCGTGCTGACACTCCCACTCTTTTACAAAGATCAGGGCGTGCTATCAGATACTCGATTCGTTTCGCGATTTGATCGCTTCTACCCTCATCCACAAGATAGCCATTTATCCCATCCAAAACCATTTCAGGAATACCTCCATGGCGAGTAGTAATAACGGGTAATCCCACCGCCATTGCTTCCTTAAGGACGTTCGGGATACCTTCTTGATCAAAATTGCGTGCAGTTTTACTTGCAAGAACAAACAGGTGAGAATTCTTCAAATGTTGTATAACCTCTGCTTGAGTGCATTCACCTGCGAAAGTAATATGGTTACCAATACCCAACCGATGTATTAACTTTTTGAGTTTTCTCTTTATACGAGAATCTCCTTCTCCTACAATAGTCAAGTAAACATCACTGTAACGAGGGATAACCATATTCAAAGCGGTTATAACATCTTCCATTCCTTTTTTTTCGATAAGCCTTCCGATAGTAAGTATACGAATAGTTTTATCAGAAGGAGAATGTTCGCTATAAGAGAAAGTAGAACAATCGACAGATGAATAATACACAACCGTTTTTTTTGGGTCAGCTCCTAACTCTAAAAGCCTCTCTCTAAAAGCATTACTACTCGTAGCTAACAGATCACCGTAACGGAATAAACTATCATAACATCCAGGATTTTCATACAAATAGCGGCTGATATCAAAACCTCTAAAAAATGTAACTACCTTTGCCTTAAGATGTAACGCTTGCTTATGTCGAAGAAATTCGATTCCAAGCGGACCAAATTGACATATGATAAGATCGTAGGACTGTATATCAGCAGGAAGAGTTTTATAATAAGTCTTCTCAATGAGTTTATACTCTTTTACCTTCTCATGAACTTTTTCTTCTCCTGCTTTTCGTGCCCATATACTCACGCTATGACCTCTTTGCAATAACTGAACTATCTGATTTACTACAAATGTCTCAGAAATTTTTGGAAAAAGATGAGTAACGATTAGTATTTTCATCCTTTTCTTTAAATAGCTCTTTCCTCCGTGGATATTTTGAGCGTTTGAATGAAGCAGTTCAGTCGTACCTGATACTGCCTGACTCATCACTCCTTTATTAATATCTATGCGCTCATTTGAAAAAAGCGCTACTACTAAGCATACAAAGGGAACAATAAGTGCTCTATGGC
>JACDFK010000102.1 GCA_013815795.1 Candidatus Babelota bacterium
ACTCTATCTGCTTATTATAAAGTCCTCTATTCTTAAAAAGAGCTTTATAGTAATAAAGGTTACCATTCCTAATGTATTACCAAACTAACACTCTTATCTTTACGAAGTAGCTAGCTAAAACCTGGTGTGTCTTAAACTGTTATACCGAAAGTGCCTTTTGCCGTACTTCGTGAAAAGCTATCTCTGCACTGAATACTACGAACTGTTAAGAAAAATTTTCATTCAATCACTCTCATGTGAAAGAAAAAAGTTTAACAGTGTTAGGAAACATTTTTAGCTCCTTGCACGAGGAAACAATTGCTATATAATTAAAATTATTATTTAAAAATTCTTCTCATAGTCATATTTTTATGTTAAAACGTTTTACCCAAAAGGCCAGTATGTTTATCAAAAAAAACCTTGTTTTTTTAAGCCCACTTTTGCTTATTTCTTTTTCAAGTGTAGCGCTTTCTTCTTCAAGTGCAGGTACCGGATTAGAGATAAGCTCATCTGACAAGACGTCGCATTGCTTTGTAGATAATGAGAAGCAGGAAAAAACTAATTCGGAAGCTCATTATAAGGCGCTGGCACTACAAGCTGAAGAATATGCTCAATGTTTTAGTCCTAATGAACTTATAAAAAAGTTTAATAATCGTGAAGAAATTCCTCTTCAAGATCTCAAATTTAATGAAGCTTTTTCTATACTAGTAAAACTACTTAAAGAAACAGGGGCTGAACACCTTTCTAAACATACAAGCACTCATTTAGATTTCGTCATACCTGATCAAGCCCTTATGGAACCTTACTTTGACTTTAAAAAAGCTAAAAAAGAAATTGAAACGCTTATAGCACCAGACGTTAATACCTATGCTCAAGCACAAGGTTATCTGTGGTTAGGTGAATCTTCCTATATCGGAAAACATTTTTCAGATAACCGGGGAAAATCCAAAAAATATTTCAAAAAAGCACTGAGCCTTGACTCAAACAAAAGAGCTTCAGCTATGGCCTCATTTATTTTAGGGACGCTCTATCTTGAAAAAAACCATTCACAAAAGGCACAAACGAAGGGGCTTTTTTATTTAGATAAAGCTCGAAATCAAGATGATTTTGTTGAAATGGCTTTTTGTGCTCAAATAGTATTAGAAGAATTCCATGACAAGGAATAAATATATAAAACAGAGCCTCGTGGTCTCTTTATTGTTAAGTAAGGTTTAACGAAAATAACTTGATGTATGCACATAATAGATATACAGTAAAGCACATTTTTGAAAGGATACTATGTTTAATAAAAAAAATAGAACTCTTTTATGCCCTTTACTTCTCGTGTCTTTTTGGAGTTTAGCGCTCGATGAGAAGAGACAAGAAAAAGTAGAACAAAATCTGGTGGAAGGCGTTAGTACATCGAAGGCTCATCCCGAATCTTACTATAAAGCTTTAGCTCAACGGGCTGAAGAACTTTTTAATAACTGTCGTTGTGCTTGTTGTGGAATTGATCCTCGTTATAACGAAGCTTTTTCTATAGTAGTGAGATTAGTTAAGGAAACAGGTGAAGAACATCTTTATAAACATACAGATCTCAAATTATATGACGCCCACCCTACAAGAACTTTTTCGAAAAAAGAGCTGCTGTCACTTACGAAAAAAAACGTAAATTCCTTTGCTCAAGCCCAGGGATTTTTCTGGTTGGGCACGTGGTATTACGCCAAAATTAGCTCGAGAAAATCTTCAAAGTATCTTGCAAAGGCTAAAAATTATTTCAAGAAAGCAATTAAGAATGGCTCAAGCAGAAGAATTTCTGCACGTGCTTCCTTTTGTTTAGGAAAGATATACCTAGGAGGTGAAGGTACAGGTTCATTGTCTGCAACATTAGAAAAAAACTTATCGAACAAAAAACGGGCCAAAGCACTATCTTATCTACTTAAGGCACAAAACCAAAGAGATTGTGAAGAAACAGCTTCTTATGCTAAAGAAAATTTAAGCAGAATAGAGGTATTGTCTACACCAAAATAGAATGTATTAGTGAGGTTGTAAAACGGCATGTTCAAAAAATAAGTATGATTTGATCTTATTCCTCTACAAAGTTATAACCACTGATAAAGAGCCATAAGATAATTCTTAAGGCCTCTTGTTAATAGCTATATCTTTGTAGAGGAATAAGTTTAAAACCTTTCAGAATATTCTAATTAAAAAACTAATAGATAAATTATTTCAGCAATTTCTTGATCACTTCCGCTCGAATAAAGGGTGGAACTACCACGATAAATTTTTTGCCCACACTCTCTTCGAAGTCTAGAAGCTTTTAAAAGTGCAGATTGCTTTTTAAAGCTAAACCTCTTCTTATTTTACTTTTTGATAGCTGATCTAGTAGAAAGAAGAGTAGACACATCAAATTCAGTTAATGAGCTTTAAGTGAAAAATAGTAAAAAACTAAAGTAAAAACACCATTTTTATCTCTTAGGAAGACGTGAGATAAGATTTATGTACTCTCTGAACACCGTCGGTAAGCACCTACCAAAAAAATGATAATTTCTATACCTACTTACTCAAAACCTGCTCGCAATTAACACGTAATTGTATTCAAATTTCATCAAAGTTTTGTAACAAAAAGAGCTGAGCACGGCCTAAAATACCACTGATCCCACTATTGCTTCTTTAAGAAAAGTTGATACAATTAGTACCATATTTTTGAAAAGCTGCTATACTTAATAATGGTATGAAGTATAAGAGAATAGATACAGTAATTTTAAGTCATAAAAAAGGGCAGTCATAACGGTGTCATCAAAGCAGATAGTTTATCTTGAAAGAGTTACAAATAAGGGTAAAGAAAGCGCTAAGATGTTTCCCCGTAAACAGAGTAAAAAGTATAACCCGATGACGTATAGTAATTTCTTCTTAATCATAAGAAGATCATGCCATTATAAGGAAGCACACAATGATTGAAAAAAAAATAAAAGAAACACTTCTTGATAATCCGAAAAGCAAAGTCCTAGAAAGCGTTCTTGCTCAAATAGACAAGCAACATGGCAAAGGTTCTGTTATGCGTTTGGGGCAGACGGCATCTGGTTATGTTGATGCTATATCTACAGGATCACTCCTTGTCGATCATGCGCTAGGAATTGGCGGATTTCCCCGAGGAAGAATTATCGAAATTTACGGACCTGAAGCATCAGGGAAAACGACACTTGCACTGCAAGTGATTGCTCAAGCTCAAAAGACTGGCGGCATTTGTGCGTTTATCGATGCAGAACATGCACTTGATTCAACGTATGCTGGTCGCTTAGGAATAAATATTAATGATCTTCTTGTTTCTCAGCCAGATTATGGTGAACAAGCTCTTGATATTGCTGAGATGCTCATCCGATCAGGCGTAATCGATCTGATTGTGGTTGACTCGGTTGCAGCACTTGTTCCAAAGGCTGAGCTTGAAGGCGACATGGGAGATGTGCATATGGGACTACAAGCCCGTTTAATGTCACAAGCTTTACGTAAACTTACTCCCGTCGTTCACAAATCTAAAACGGTTCTTGTTTTCATTAACCAGATTCGTTCAAATATGAACTCTATGGCATTTGCAAGTAAAGAAGTAACTACCGGTGGTAATGCATTGAAGTTCTATGCTTCCTTACGAGTAGATATACGAAGAATTGAAAGCCTTAAAAAGGGTGATGTCAATATTGGTAATAGAGTTGCTGTTAAAATTGTAAAAAACAAAATGGCTCCTCCTTTTAAAAGAGTGATCGTTGATCTTATGTTTGGCGAAGGAATTTCCAAGGAACTCGATCTTCTTGATGCAGCTCTAGAGTATGACATCATTAAGCAGTCGGGCTCGTGGTTTTCTTACGGAACTGAACGGCTTGCTCAAGGAAGAGATCAGTTAAAAGAACTCTTAAAAGAGAATAAAGAACTCTACGCTACACTGTTAAAGAAAGTCAAAGACGCTATGGCACTCGTATCAGCAGCGCCTGTTCAACAGGAGCTAGTAAGCCCTGAAGATATAGCTCTTGACTCACTTGAATCAGAGGAAAGTTTTTCTGAAGCTGTACTGTAAAGTACAGCTTCGGCACTATAAAGGAACAGAGTAATGAACATTTTAAATAGCAAGGTGTTAAACATTGAAACCAAAAACTGAAGGCGCGCCAAGCCAACTCATAAACGAGAAAATCAAGTTTGACAAAATGCAAGTCATATCCTATGACGGAAAAAATCTTGGGGTAATCTTACGCGATGAAGCGTTACGGATTGCACGGCAAGCTGATCTGGATTTAGTATTGCTTGCAGAGCAGGGTGCAGACGGATTTCCTGTGACTAAAATTATGGATTTTGGAAAAGCTTTATATGCTAAAAAAAAGCAGCAAAATGAAGCTAAAAAAAGTCAAAAGATAATTCAGGTAAAAGAGATAAAAATGCGTCCTAAGATAGCTGAACATGATTACACCACTAAAGTAAACCAAGCAATTGAGTTTTTAAAAGATGGTAAGCATGTAAAGTTTACGTTGATGTTTAAAGGGCGAGAAGCGGTAATGCGTGAAGAGCGCGGCTCAGAAATTTTCAAAAAAATTGATACGTCTTTTGAAGAAGCAGCACTCACCAGAATAGTTGCTGAAAAAGATTCTAAAACGCCCCAGTTATGGTCGCGTGTATATTTTTTAAAAAATAAGTAAAACTAATAAA
>JACDFK010000103.1 GCA_013815795.1 Candidatus Babelota bacterium
TTTGTCTCGTTCATGGTAAGCTAGTTGAGTAAATTTTCCCATAATTTTGTAACACCTTTTTGTTAGAATAGATCCATAATTTAATTCTATCAGAGAGGTGTTGCATTTCATATTAGATTAAGCCAAGACATAAAGTTGATTCAATTTCGCGATAATTTCTATTTAACATGGCTAGAATACTGTGAGAATCTGAAAGTTCCTGTTTCATATGTTCTAAGTTTGAATTTTTAATATACGAGTAGAGGGCTCTTAATGCTTCAACTCTACGAGGAAGGAGCTCAAAAAAATTATCTGAAGGAGTAAATTCAGGATGTACACCCCATAGAGAAATACTTTCTTTTCCGAATAAACGTACCCCTGAATCGTGACGT
This sequence comes from Candidatus Babelota bacterium, assembly GCA_013815795.1. GTDB lineage: Bacteria > Babelota > Babeliae > Babelales > Babelaceae > PRDV01. The sequence goes on from JACDFK010000103.1 coordinate 372, forward strand.
TCTTGTAAGCAACCTTCTACAGATATCCCTTCACTTTTTAAAAAATCTCCTAAGGTGATCTGTGAATTTTTCAAAGAGCTAGAAACTTTATCTTTATTTATTACTAATAATCTGTTTTTAAGAACCTCTGTTTCTGCTAGGATAAGATACTCATTAAATTCACATAAAATCCTTGCAAGGAACGGCTGATTAAGATATATAAGTGCAGAATTTTCATTAAAAGCATGTATTATTAATCCTCCAGAGAAAATAACCATACTTAGCCCTAGATATAGTAATCGTTGTAACATAGTAAAATCCTTCTTAAAATACACTAACCTTTTTTAAAACTCTAACACAGAACGAGTATCTAATCTATACTGATGTGTATTTTTTTCTTCCCATTTTTACATAGGTGCCGTCTATTTTCTTTTCGAATCTTTCTAGATCCTATTAGTAAGACAAGAAGAGGGCTGAAATAGGGTATTATCACGATATAGTACAAAAACTTGAAGATAAACCTTTTTGATCTTCTTGCGAATCGTTACAGCTACCTACTCGTATCAATGTGGAAAACTACTTCTTTCCAAAAAATTCTTTTTTTACGTTATTAATTTCATCAAGCCAGTAGCTACAGTATAACTTCTTTAGACTGTACTGCTTTGCGGTGATTTTCTCATACTGATTGTGGAGAAACTCTTCTGTCACATCTTCCCATTTATCAACCAGCAGTACTGGCAAGTCTTGAAAAAGGGGTTTTAATTGGCAATCTAGTAAAATTGGTATGCAACCAACAAGAAGAGCTGCCCAATTTCTATAGCAATCTATTCCCATACCACGAGGCGAAAGAACGAATTTACATGAAGACATACGTGTTAAATAGGTTAGATAATAGTCATTTTTTTTAGGCAAACAAAACATATGCTCTGAATAGCGCACTTGATGCTCTGATTTTTGATCAACGAGACAAAAACTTTTATTAGTAAAGAGCTCTTCTACCTTGATTCTCTCTTCGTGGGTGGAATTGGTAAAATTTGAGTAGAGAAGGACAGTTTTTTCGGAATTTCGTAATAGTTTAAAGAGATCATTATAGTCTTTAATAGCAGCGCAGTAACTGGTAGGAGAGTAGTTGTTTTTTGCTAATGTAGCCAGCGAATTAGGTGCATTTACCCCTAGAGGGAGGGGATGAAATTTTTTATGGAATAGTGGGCAGGGATGAACGCCAAACCAAGTAATAAGATTCGGCTCTTCAAGATAAGGGAGATACTCCTCTTTAAATCCATCTTTACAGAAGCCGTTGGTAACAATCACATAGGGAACGGTAATAAGTGGTGCTTTATCCCTGAAAATAGGATTTCTAGATTTGCCTTAGCGAGCTCGTTATCACCAATAGTCTTAATAATAGGGTGATCATATTCATCAATGAGTATAATGATCTTGTTTTTTTTAGCTAATTTTGTAATGAGCCCTTTAAGTTTAGCTAAAGGGGTTGATGGCGCTTGTGAAATGTCGATAGAAAATTGGTCAGCGTGCGATTCTAAATCATATATAAGCTCTTTTTTAAGCTCTTCGGGCGTGCTGCTACTTAGTGTTGAAAAATCTAAAGAAATAACCGAGTAGGATTCCCAAGTATAGTCGCTTGAGTCGATCCATAATCCTTTAAAAAGCTCTCTCTTGCTTTCAAAAAGAGCTTTTAGAGTTGAAAAAAGTTTTTTTGCTAGATAGAATAATCTGCCTGTAAAAAGTGGAGACCTTTTGCAAATGCCCCGCTATAAGGATCTACAACATAATTTTTTAGATCAGTATAAAGAGTAGGGTGTTATGTTTGAATAATCTATTCCTAGAGTAGCACGTATCATAATTTATCTCTTATTTTTTGATCCTTTTACCCAATTTAGCAAGTGATTTATTGGTCTCATCAATGTCGAAATCTTCCGGATCCCAGTCTTCTGCCCACTCTAATAAATCCTCATTTTCTTTTGCTTCTGGATTTTCTAGCGCTTCTAAAAGAGCATAATACCCAGGAACCCCTCCACAATCTTCAAGAGGGCATGCAAGCTCACCTTTTAGGCAGACCGGATAGTTCTTAGGTTTATCTAGATCACTTATTTTTTCTACAGTTATGATATGCTCCCAGGAATCACCAAAGTCATATATATAGAAAAACTGTTTGCATGTGGTCCCGAGAACACCTTCTATAGTATATTTGCTTTCATCTAAATCTTTTAGTTCATGAGAGAGATTATTTGAATATCCTTTACCGTTAATAGTAAATAGGTGCATGTGATAATCTTCCCACCCCATAGCTATTTGGATTACATAGTGTAAATGGCTTAAGGTATAAGTACCAGGTACTTCAAGCTCTCTCCATACGGCAGGAGTAATATCTGCGAGTTCTATCTTTAAAGTATAGAGAGTCATAATAGCTCCTTATTGAATACTTACATACAGCATGTTAGAAAATTCTATAGTATCTCTAGACCTTTCATTTCACCATATTAAAAAAATGGACGGAAATTGCAAAGTGTCTTGCCTCTATAAGTGTACTCAATTGCTCTTAAAAAGAAAGATAAATGTGACTTAATGCAAGAAAATGAATGTTCTGAGAAAATCGCACTGCTCTAAAATGTATACAGAATTTATCTGAGTATACCTATGCGTTTTTGCAGCTCTGAGGAGCATTGAAATCTATAGCATTCTTGTATACATCGTGAGAGAGAATGCAATTTAGCGCTTTCTTAAAGATATTGCTGCAGAACATCAGCTTGTTTTGCAAAAGTAGTGCTATCTACATAAGATAGTTCTTTTATAACGGGTAAAAGGGCTATAACATCATTTATATCTGCTCCGCCTATTTCATCCGTTCCTTCTGATCTATCATTTCCTCTATATGGCGAAGCAATAACTACATATCCCGATACTACAAGATGTGTATATATATAAACGTTCATTAAAACTAGGTGGGCGAACGACTTAGAAAAAGGGCGGTAATCGGCTTATAACGTGTGCTAATAAAGTTCCAAAAAAAAACAAGGAAAAAATAAATATAGAAACCCACTACTAAGAAAGAACCTGATGTGAACACTGTACTGTAGCATCGCCATCACATTTACTAAACGTTAGACCTACAAGAACTATAATGCTCTTTGCCTCCATTTTTGGGCTAGAAAGATAACTCTCATAATATGCACGATCCTTAATCTGTTCCAGAGCTGCATCCTTTTGACTACGAACATCGTCGTGCACATTTATAGATTTTTGTGATTTTTTAACTTTAAATTCAAAAATATAGGTGAATTTTTTGTAAACACTGCCATATCAATACGACCACGATTCGTTGAAATCTCCGATTGAGACTCAAGTCCAAGAAGAAGGAAAAAACCTTGCACGAGAGCATGATAGAATTTTTCAGTATGTTCAGCTATCTGATAAGGAATACGAGCAAAGATAGTTTTCAATTGGAAACACAATTCATCTATATCATTAGCGAGAAGCGCCTTACGCACAAGATGCGCTGCTTGATTAACAATGTTTTCATCTGTAAAGGGTTGCCATTAATAAGATAGCATACGATTCTTTTATCTCATGATTGGGATAATCTAATCTATAACTGTTAGTTTCCTTTATATATGAAGAGATTGTAAGATATCCTGATTGGAATAACAAATGATCAAGCCGTGGTTTTAATGCATCCAGAGAAAGTGTTGTTAAACTATCGGCAGTAAAAGCTCCACCGTCTAAAGCCTGAAGGTCATAAGTATGCGTTTTCAGAAAATGGCGTAAAAACTTTGGCGTTGCTACGCTAAACCAATAGTTAGCAAATTTCTTATCTTCAAAAAGGTAATGTAGCGAAAAAGGATTATATACTTTTTTATCTTCTTCTGAAAAACGGTATCCATTATACCAGAGCTGTATTTTCTCTAACAGCTCTTCTTCGGGCGTCTGTTCGATAGCGACCAACTGCGCAATATGTTCAGAGAAATAGGCTAATAACTCTTCTTTAGTATAGCCAAGAAGTGTAGTAGCTTGGGGCTGGAGAGAAATGTTATTAAAAATATTCATGCCAGAATAAGCAGAGGTGTTAGGAATAGGGGAAACTCCGGTAACAAACATAGCACGGAAGTGTGCACTATGACCTTTCAGAGCAGCAAAAAAATCGTTTAGTATTTCTAGATTTGCCTTAGCGAGCTCGTTATCACCGATAGTCTTAATAATAGGGTAATCATATTCATCAATGAGTATAATGATCTTGTTTTTTTTAGCTAATTTTGTAATAAGGCCTTTAAGCTTA
>JACDFK010000104.1 GCA_013815795.1 Candidatus Babelota bacterium
GCCTGAAGCTGAGCGTGATGAACTTCCACGACTTGAACTACCTTCTTCACTCATTTTTTGCGCACGTGCTTGTCCACCAGCTTTACCAGCTTTTACATGTTGTTCACGGGAACCGCCTTGTTGACCGCTTGTAGATTTTTCAGATGTAGATCTTCCATTTGAAGATGCAGATCGTGATGAACTTGAAGATGAACGCGATGAATTTCCGCGACTTGAACTACCTTCTTCTTTACTCATTTTTTGCGCACGTGCTTGTCCACCAGCTTTACCAGCTTTTACGTGTTGTTCATGTGAACCACCTTGTTTGCCGCTTGTAGATTTTGCAATTGTAGGTTTTCCTTGTGAAGATGCAGATCGTGAAGAAGTTGAAGATGAACGTGATGAATTTCCACGACTTGAACTTGAATTACTTTCTTCTGAGCATTGACGCCCACGGCATTTATGAGGAGCTAGTCCGCCAGCTCTGCCCGCTTCTGAACGTTGTTCATTTGATCCGCTTGTTGATCTTCCGGTGGAAGTTGAGTTATTTCTTGTAGCCATGAGAGGCCTCCTATGTAATAATGTGTTAATAATACTTTGCTATAAGCTTCTTGAAGAATTTACTTTTTCCGATGTCTCAGAATATCGTTGTCTTCGTCAAAAAATTCTCTTTACAAAGTCGATCTATCCTTTTTTTGCGGTGGTCGCAGTTGAGCGTTGTCGCCCTGTTATACTATGTAGAGCAGTTCCACCGACCTTACCCGCTCTCACCTGTTTTTCAAATGTTTTATTGTGTTATGTTCGTTTCAGAGTTTGCCCTGCATAGGCTGTACTCTTTTTTTGTAATATGCTTTTTAACAGTAGCTAATTTTTTATAAACAGCTGGATTTCATTATACTTCTGGGTGTACTCATGAAGCATATTTTCTCTATCAAAGATCTCTTCGATCTATTTTTTTTCTTCAGGTAACACATGGGTCCGCTGAACCGTCCCATTCCCTTCGCCATAGGGTCCCCGTTCTCTACTTGGTCTTTTTTTTGTTTTAGTGCTCGTATGTTTTGATAATGAGCTTCCATGAGCTTTGTTATCTTTTCCTGTATGTGCCATAGTATTCCTTTATGGTAGTGGGTTAAGGATATATTTCATATAGTAAAGTAGGTTGTAACTGTTTATAGTCTAGTCCCCGTAGAAATTTCATCAGATCCTTCTTCTGCTGAGGAATCTTCCTCTTTCCAAAAGGTTCTTTGTAATTTTTTCCTATGATGAAGACAATTTTTATCCTTTGAGTCTGGTAGACATGTGCACCTATAGTTTTGCATGGGACACTTCCTCTGTTTGTTTAACTGTATAGTTTAAGTCCTTTAAGAGTTGTGTAGGAAATTAAAAAATATATAAGGGTAAATTAATTTTCCACTGTGAACTTTTTGCTATAAAATTTCATTAATGTCGTAATAGCTTTTTCTACTCTTTGTTTCATCCTATTGATAAACTGGATTTTAGTTTTTTCCGGTGCATCTTCTTTATCGAGTTTTCGCGCTCCTATTAAATAGTCATTATCAAGATTATTAAAAAAATTATCGAAGGTCTCACTCATTTTTATGTACTCCGTCGCATAGGCAGATCGTAGAGACTCAGCACGATGAGTTAAATCCTTTAGCTCCAGTGCTTGAATCCTTAGTGTGGATTCAAGAGTAACCGAATTAAGTAACTTTTCTGTTTTATTCCTATAGTCTTTGAGGAAAGCCGGATAATGTTGGCTTGCAGCCGTTTCTCCCGTGGTTTTTTCATAACCATTACAGGTGAAATGTACTGTAAGTATTAAAATAACTATACTGTATCTCATGCTCATTCCTTTTTTTGTTATTAATTCAAATATAATATAAATTTTATTAGAAATGCAAGTATTTTCTATTTTATTAATTATTTGAATAAATTTTTTAAATAAATGACATGCAATTTTCAATATGTTCTATGAAAAATAGAAGCTTGTTTTGAGTCTGTATACTTTTACACGCGTACCTTATGGAGCTTTGCATCGAAATAAGGAGGTGCTTTGAGGCTTTTGTGGCTTTCCTTTAAAGATCTCTATCGAATGAGCGAGGATGTGTTAGAAAATCTGGTGTTATCGAGTGGGCGGGGGGGAATTCAGCTTTTTTTAGAGGGGTTTGAAATTTACAGATTCATACAACCTATCTTCTATCGATGAAAAGAGAATAGAGATTTTCTTTTTAACAGTGTCCATGAAATTACATACAAAAAAAGGAGCACGGAATAAATCCCGTACTCCCATCGTAATGGTTTGAGTATAACGCTTAGTTAAGGTTTTCTTCAGAAATGATTCCACTTTCTGAAAGTGTGAAGGAATCGTTCTTCCATTTTCCTTCTTGAACAAAGGAATCTTTGCATCCAATAGTAATAATTTCTAGAGATGCTACTGTTACTGGATAAATAGTGGTATCGTCGCCAGCTTTGCCCGGAGCTATTTCTATGACAGTCGTTTGCTCTGGAATAAGTGTTTCAATATCAATTGTAGAAATGGTTACTAGACCATCTGTGTGAGTATAGCGCACTCTCAAGTAAGGATTGAGTGGCACTGTTCCAACATTCTTTAATTGAACAATCGGTTTTTGGGGAGTTATTTCAGCGTTGCTGAATGATACTGCTCCTACAAGTAGAAGAGCTATCGCAAAAAATCTGTTATTCATAAAGTACCTCATCGGTTAGGATGTTGAAATAAATACTTATTATATAATTTTACCTTAATTGTAAAACTATTTACCTGTTTTAAGAATAGTGACTTTTTTTTATTAGTCAAATTAATTTTTGAAAAAAGGTTGTTATAAAGGGATATTTTGAGAAACCAGTAGATATATCTAGGATTAGGTGGAAATTTTATTGCACAGCTGTATTGCCTGAATGGAGTTTTAACTCGGTCAGATAGAGCCCCTCTTGTAGTACTTTATACAGAAGCTCAGCGTGCAGACCTTATAGAAAGTAAACGGATAGAAGGAAAAGGGTAAGAGAAATAAGAGAATATAAACTATATCTTTCCTTCTGATCATAGGTGAATAGATCATTACTCTACTTTTTTCATTAATGTGCTGATAACGTAGGGGTTTTCCCGATAGCTTTATTCTCCTGATCTGAATAGTGTATGACGGGTAGTTCTGTACAGAGCCTGTCCCTCATTTCTTAAAGTGAGAAGTTGCTGTACGGAGCTAAAAATTAAGTTAGGTGCTCCTCTTTTTTGATTGCTAATTTCTTGCAAAAAGAGATGTTTTTTATCCATTATGTAAGTGATACAGAGACAAAGAACTGAAGGAGTAGTGGTAATGGCGGCTGTGTATAAAGAGGTTATGTACGTTGATTCTATTGATAAGGAAGGTCCTTTCTTTCTTTCAGCTGATATTGGAGGTACAAATAGTAATTTTGGAATTTTTTATATGAAATCGCAAGTGCCTCTACTTGTGTTATCTCTTCATTATAAGAGTCAAAAAATAGAAGATTTTACGGTATTCATGAAAGAGCTTACAACCTACCTAAGTGATAATTATGCAATAGAGTGTCTCCAAGGATGTATAGGAGCGAGTGGTATTGTATATCCTGCTCGGGTCTCTGTTCAGCCCACCAATCTTACGTTCGAGATCAATACCCATGAAATTATGAAGATCACGAGTCTTAAAGAGCTTTTTTTAATTAATGATTTTGAAGCGGTTGCACTGGGTATTGAACTTATTAATCCTAAAGATCTCATTATTCTCAATAAAGGTGTTCATCGTCTTCATGCTAATATGGGTTTTATTGGTGCAGGTACGGGTCTTGGAAAGAGTATGTCGATTTGGCAGACTGATAATAGACGCTATTTTCCGGTAGCTTCCGAAGGAGGCCATGCGGATATTCCTCTTTATAATGCCGATGAGTGGGCGATTGCGAACTATATTTATAAAAATTATGGTGAATGTCCCGTTTCATGGGAAATGCTTTTATCGGGAAGTGGTATCCAAAAAATCTACCATTTCCTAGGCACGCAAAGGGAATATCCCGTTACAGACATTACTCGGGAAATAGAGATACATGATTTTAGTCCTGACCGAATTTCATCCTATGCTCAAAAAGATGAACGTTGTAAGGATACTTTTGAGTTTTATATTCGTCTGTATGCACGCTGTGCTAAAAATTTTGTGTTAGAAGGGCTCACCCTCAATGGTCTTTATATAGCGGGAGGTATAGCTGCCAAAAATATTGGTATGTTTTCTGATCCCTTATTTATGCAAGAGTTTATAAGATGTGGAAAACAGAGTAGACATTTGGCTACTATTCCTCTTTTTATTATAGCAGACTATAATGTAAGTCTTTACGGTGCAGTTCTTGCTGCACGTTTACGCAGAGCATTACTTTTTTAAAGATTGAGGAGCTACTATGGATAGTATGGCATTATTTCAGGTGATTATCTCAGAAATAGCTCTCATTAAAGAATCTGTAAAGAATACCTATAAAACGCCCTATGGATGTTTATATACTCCTTTTGATGAGGTCTCTGTAAAAGCATGCATGAAGGCTGCCCTTCGTCTTAAATCTCTTAATCCTACTATTTTTCTACTTATCGGGATTGGGGGCTCTAATATGG
>JACDFK010000037.1 GCA_013815795.1 Candidatus Babelota bacterium
GTTAAGTATTTTAGACGAATTTTTTCTCGATTTGATAAATCTGCTCGTAATTTCGCTTCATTTATAGCATTTGTAGGGAGTTTGATATGGTTGCGCTGAAATATCAACAGAACCTAGTAGTTTTATAAAAAAGATTAGAGTGTTTTGTGAACATTATTCTATTTTAATGCGATTGCTTTCTACGGGTCTACCCATAGTGCACACCTGCTTTGAGCCTCCCTAATAACCAATTTTTAGGAACGATTAGGAGTGCTTACGATCGAGTCTTCTTTAAAAATAAGCTTTCATTAAGAGAGATATTTTTATTATGAGCACTTTAAAGAGCTCTATGTTCCTTAAAAGTAAAATTTCTTTAGGTACTCTTGTACATATGAAGGCATACTCGCAAAAATTTTATATTCAAAACTATCTTCATTAAGAGTAAGAGTTTTTTGATCTCTTTTTGCTTTGAAGGCTTGGAGAATAAAGTGTGCTTGAAGAAGATCCGTTTCATCTAAAATCCATCGACTCGCCTCGCAGGGAATTATTTTCCATAGACATAGTACATCCGGAGCTGCTCCTACAAAAATAGTTTTTGCATCAGAGCTAAAGGATACTGATTTAATTTCTCCTAAAAGTTCTTCATCACTGAGTTTGTTATAAAAAAAGGATAGAGTTTGAAAGATATCGCTGTGCGATCTACAGATAAAACGTAATACTAGTACTCCTGAGGTGAGATCCCATAAGCACACCTCGCTATGAGAGCATCCTGTAAGAAGCTGAGTACTATCGGGGCTAAACGCTGAACAGAGGATTTTATGAGGATGCGGGAGGGCTCCTACCTGTTTTTTGGATGCAACTGACCAGAGATGCACAATTTTCTTTTGAGTAGTAAGGATGATTTTTTTATTGGGGCTTAATTTTGTTGATGTAATTTCTTCTAAATGATCTCTATGAAATAGGTTTTTCTTCATAGCTATATCCCACAGATCTACAGTTTTTCCGTCTTTAGATCCAATTAAAATTAGTTCGCCATCGCAACTAACCTCTAGTGAAGTAAGAGCTTCCTTAGAGCACTTTATCCGTAGTAACAGATTGCCCGATAGTGCATTATAGCTAGAGAGCACGCCTTCCTCTGAACCAGTAAAAATTGTTTCTCCCTGAGGAGTGTAGGCTACTGAACGAATAGTGCTAGTATTGCCATGGAAGGTAACTACTGTTTTTCCCGTCTCAGTATTCCATAAACGAGCTGTTTCATCGGCTGATCCGGTAAGAATAGTCTCGCAATTAGGGCTAAAGGCTAAGGAGGTAACTATTTTTGCATGACCTTTAAGTTGACATTCTATTTGTGCTGTTTCAATATTTCTTAATTGAGGATTTTTTCCGTTAGAGACCGTAAGAGCATTTTTAAAATCAGAGCTGCAGTGTGCCAAAAAGAATGAACGGCATTTTTCTACATTTTTATAAAACTCAAAATTACAATCTAAAACATCGCTAATCATTAAATGAGCAATAGAGCGTTGCAGTTCAGTGGGGAGAATTTCAAAATACATGCGTATAAGTTCTGTGTGAGATAATGAATTGGGGCTTACTATTTTAACAATGGAATGATTTTCAGAAGATTCCTCTATCGTATAAAAAAATAGATTTTGTTCATTAAATACGATTTTAATCGCACTTTTGGGGATATTTTGGATTTTTTCCTGGTTAGTCATGACAGAATTTTTTGACTGGCTCATACCTTCAGCCGATGAAGACCATGATCCTATGATTAAAAGCAGATGAACGGATAATTTCATGAAAATAGTGTTCATGTACTACTCCTTTTTTGGTTTATTTATACACAAATTATTAGCATACATCTGAGGAAGAAAATCATCAATATCCTATGCAAAATAGAGATCGATAGATTTATTAATGATCTCCCTTTGTTCTTTTGCTAAGAAATTGAGTACCTTTTGTTATAAAAAGTAAGGCATACTACGAGCTAACGTTTTCTCTTTATGCGTACTATGCAGATTGGTAGGCATTTAAAGACACTAAAACTATTTTTTTTTAAGAGCGAATGATATTTTTTGGCGTAGATCTCTACCTTACTTGCTTAGACGTTGAGTGGACCGTTTTGTTTTTGAATGTTACCGACGTGCGTAAGAATTCTCTGGTTTTTTTCTGAGCTATACATCGTGTATGTTCTTGAAGTGACTTTTTAGGACACTCTTTCCTAAGCAAATGAACTATCCATCGAATTACCGGGGGGGTGAACTTTTACAAAATTATGTATCCTATGTGATGTAGTGCGTGTGCACTGTAATCCTGGTATGTAATGCTGCCGAATTCTTGACTTTGATGAAGTAAAAAAGGCACAGTAGAGTAAGAATTAGAACTTTTTACGCGATTGAGCATCTATGGAAACCACTGCTTTAAAACAACCTACTCCGGATTCTAAGCACACGGTTCCAGACCAAAAACAACTCGCTCCTGCTCCAAAAAAAAATACTGGGTTGATGCATACGTCTCCGTTTTTTCAGCTGTTTTTTATTTTTTTAACGACTTCGGTGCTTACCTATTTAATCTATGATGTCACACGGGATTTTAAAGGAAATAAGGATGTTCTTCCAGAAATTTTACCAATTACCCCTTCAAAATTGGCTGAATTTGGTGGATTTCCCACCACAGTAAAGGCAGGGCTCTTTATTCGTGATTTTCCTGAGTTTGATATTTTAAGGAATGAGTTTACTTTTTCTGGGATAGTTACCTTTGAGTTCGATCCTGCGGTAATTGCATTGGATACATTGGGTAAATTCTCCTTTCAAAAAGGGGAAATTTTACAGATATCTCCACCTTTTACCCAGTTGAGCGGAGGACTTCTTTTTGCTCGTTATGCGGTGCGAGTAAAGTTTAAGACCGGTTTAAATCATGCCTATTTTCCGGTGGCGGGGTATAGAATTAGCATTGTACTTGATAACTACTTTTTGACGCCCAGCGAAGTCGTTTTTACTTCGACGACTACTCGATTTGCTACAGCGCCTGGTATGTATATTTCGGGATGGAAAGAATATGATAAGCATATTTACACCGGTTATTTTGTAGATAAGTTAGATGAATCAAATGAAGAAAAAAATGTGTATCATCCTCGAGTTATTTTTGCACTCGATTATACTCCGACCGGGTTACGTCAGCTTGTAAGTATCATTTTGCCCTTGTTATTAATATTTTCTCTTACTATTTTTACTTTTTCGATGGATCCAGAACCCTACTATCGTTCTATTTTAACATTGTCATCAGGGGCGGTGACGGGGCTTATTGCGTATAAGTTTGTTATCGAAAATCTCTCTCCTAAAGTCGGATATTTTATGTTAGGGGATATGCTTTTTTTTCTCTTTCTTACGATGACCTTTGTTATCTTCTTTTTTAATACTCAAACATTGAAGATTTCAGGCCACGTAAAAATGGGGATTACCTTTATTGTTCATGCAATCTTTATTAGTGCATTTATATTTTTATTTAAGTATTGGGTAGGATAAGAATGAAAAGAATTTTATTACTTATGGTATGTGCTTTGTGTTGTGGAGTTCTTGAAGCGTTTAAAAGCCTTTCTGAAGCACAGAAGTTTGCGAAAGCTTTTGAAGAAAATGAGAAGATGGAAACGGATGTACAAGAACTTAAAGATATGCTGGGATATTTGGTAAATCAGCGGGAAAACGTTGGTTATAGTGGACGGTATGTAGTAAAAATCACCCCGTATCCTTCCTCTCAATTTATAATCTGGGGGCCCACAAAAGGGGCATTTAGATCATTAGTTCGTTCGTTGACCTATCTTCAGACGAAGAACATTATCGACGATAATTTCAAAATAAGAGCTCCCGATAGCTATTTTGTTTTTACGGGAGATGTCTTAAATGGAACCCCGCATCTGTTAGAAACATTTATCCTTGTTCTCTCTCTTATGAAAGCTAATCCGGCTACCGTTATATACCTTCGGGGCAAAAAAGAGGATTTTCTTCATTGGCAAAATAATGGTTTAAAGGCGGCGCTTAAAAATAAAGCAGGGCATATTTCAGCCGAAAAAATTCCTCTCGGTCGGATAGTAACTCGTTTTTTTGAGACGCTTCCTTTGGCGTTATATATTACAGGAGAAAATCCCGAAAAAGGTTTAGTAAGAATCTCCTATTTTTCAGGTGATAATAAAGAGCTTGAGGAACGTGCATGTAGAGCTCTTACGTCAAGTAGAATGGTCAATGTACCTGAAATGTGTTCCCTCAGTATTGTTCCACGGGCACCTTTAACAGTTAAAGCCATTATTAAAGCCGAAGATCGTGTTATGAGCTATAAGTATCATGAAGGGCTAACACTGGTAGAACCTGATCGGGGCGCCACTGCCTGGACGGTTTTTTCAGCTCCCACGACACATTATAGAGAAAATTATCAGTTTTATTATGATACTTTTTCTGTTATAAAAACCACCGCAAAGCTTAAAGATTTTCGCATTACGTTGTATAACCGTGACATGCGGGGATTCGATCCTCTGTTTAAGGAGGTAGGAACTTACTCTCTTTTAACGGGACAAAAAATGGTAGAAAACCGTGTAGCACAGAAAAGTGGTCCGTCTGACGCTATTTTACGAGCTCACATTGAAGAACTTCAGGGTAGGATTAAGAAATTAGCAGCACAGATAGTGCAGTATAGGCAGGCACTGTATGATCTGCCAAATCAAGGAGAAAGACTATGATACACTATCTTTTTTTAGTACTGTTTTTTGTGTGGTGTCCGCTTGAAGGGTTTAGTAACCTTCAGCAGGCGGTTCGCTATGCGCAGGAAATGAGGGAATTTCCAGAAAGTGATACTGCTGATCTTCAACATCCAGATTTTTCAACATATTATGCCCAGCTCAAGCCCACCTGGTGGCAATCGATTTTACGCACCGTAGGAATTCGAACGGGCCCTCTGTGGCAACCAGACCAGTTGGAAAAAGAGCTTAGAGCCTTGACTGCTCAATCACGACCTAACCTCGCACGAGGAGACGTTGAACGTATATGCGCTCCGGGCGATAGTATATATGTTATCGGGGATATCTATGGCAATTTTCATTCGCTGGTACGTACGCTCGAATTTTGGCATAAGAGCGGTATTATCGATGATTCTTTCAGAATTAAAGATAGTCGAACTTCTATTATATGCATGGGTAATTCTGTTGGTTACTCAGCCTATTCACTCGAAACACTTTCTCTTTTGCTGAAGCTTATAGCTGCTAATAATGACCGTTTTTTTTATTTGAAAGGTTTTCATGAGGATAAAAGAACCTGGCAAGATTTTAGTTTACATAAAGAGCTGGGCAAACGACTGCCCTTTGCTGATTTAAAAAGAAATGTGGCTCTTATCGACGCTTTTTTTGCCGCCTTGCCCAGCACGCTCATCTGCACTCTTTCAACTACTAAAGAACGATTAGCCTTTACCGGGACAGTTGATCAGGTGCAAGGAGCCCAGGTGGTTGTAAAAGGAAATAAGGGCCTTGCGGAAAGCAACCGAGAGTTAGGGCTTTATAGAACTGATAATAAACAGGAAAAAGAGGTATTTTGGTCGGTGACTTCTGCTCCCATAAAACTTTATAGAATGCGCAATGATTTTTTTTATGATAGTTATGTACAGATTGCTTTAAAGGATTCTCTCTCTTTAAGTAGTATTAGTCTTTCTTATAATCAGGGTCAAGGGATCTATAAAAAGGGCCCTACCTATAATTTAGTAAACGGAGTACTTCTCGAAAGAGGTGCTGCAGCCCCACAGATACGATCACCTGAGAGCCATAATCTTGATTCTACTGCACTTGAAAATCATGTCTCTTTTCTAAAAAAAGAGGTAGATGCGCTAGCACAACTGGTGGGCTTAATCGAACAGCAACTACCTTCAACTGTTGTAGCTTCGATGAACAAAACGATGAATATAACTGGGGTCAAGCGACCTTCTGACAGTCTCAATACTAATTTACAAACCGGAGCACAGCACACTGGTCTTACACAAGAGGCTGTTCGTCTTGAACGGAGTTATAATAGGCTGGTTTTAGATGTGGCGGATTTACAAAGGATCGCAGCTCAAAAAGGTCTGAGGACTGAGATCCCTCTGGGTAAAACGCAGGAAGAGGAAGAAGCAGGAACTATTATTATCGGTTCTACGTTAGATTTGTCAAAAAGTGTGAAAGGATTAGGTATTCCCTTTAGAGGAGGTATTTCTTTAAAAGTTAATCAGCAAAATCAAGCAGGTGGTATTAATGGCAAGCGGGTGCAAGTCATTTTCTTAGATGATGGATACATCCCCGCTATTTCTCGTCGAAATATCGAAAAGATTCTCAATGAATATCATACTCCTTTTATACTTGCGCCTATAGGGACACCAACGTTACTTGCTTCTTTAGAGCTTATTAAACAGAAGAAGGTTCTTGTGCTTTTCCCTCAAAGCGGTTCTTTGATTTTTAGAAAACCTGATTTAACCAATATTGTTAACTATAGAGCTTCATTTGATGATGAAGGGAGACTTCTCACCGACTTTGTACTTAAAAAATATCTACCAAAAAATTTCGTGTTCTTCTATCAAGATGATGCTTTTGGAATAAGTATTTTAAATGGAGCAAAGGATACGCTTAAGAGAGAAGGAGTTCTTCCGGGCGTAGAGGTGAGCTATTTAGCAAACACCACCCTTTTTCATGAAGCAGCTCAAAAGATAAAAAATGCTAATCCAGACGCTATAGGCTTTTTTGCCACCGGACCTGCAACACTTCAGTTGATTAGAGATTTAGGAGTAGAGTTTTTAGCTAATAAAACACTGTATTCGGTTTCATCGGTGGGAGATGAGGCCACCTTGAAGGTTCTTAAAGAAAGAGGACTTACGATGATCATGGGACAAGTAGTTCCTAATCCTCTTTCAAGTGATCTTGAAATTGTGAAAGAATATCGTCATGAAATTAGGACTCATGGGCAAAAAGAGAATGTCTTTTCTTTAGAAGCTTATATTGTTACGAGCCTTACGTTTGAACTGATGAGTACGATACAAGGACCGATCACTGTTGGTAAACTTCTTGAAAAAGTAGAGTCGTTAAAAAAATACAATTTTAAAGGGTTAACGCTGAACTTTAATCCAAAAAATCGTTCTTTAGCTCATGATCTCTGGATCGACACCGGAGAGGGCGACTGGGCTAAAAAACGTATTGATAAAGGTTAAGTGCTCATGGAAACCAACCAACTCTCCCTCAAGTTCCAGTTCTTTAGTTTAGCTTTTACTGCCGCGGTTATTGTTTTTTTATTTATGCAAGAAACGAGGAGGGTCTGTTCAGTCGACAAAAAGCCTCAACTTTTTAGTTTGACGCCCTCTACGTTGCAGAAATTCGCTGCCACTCCGACTTTAGTAAGGACCGGAATTACTATTACGGATTTTCCTGAATTTAGTGTTGAACAGAATAAATTTATATTTTCAGGGGTTGTGTGGTTTGTTTTTGAGCCAAGTCTTATTTCGCTCGATACCATTGGAAAATTCTCTTTTTTAAAAGGAGATATCGAATCTAAGTCTCCCCCTTTAACAAGACTTGAAGGTGGCAAACTTGTCGCAGAATATCAGGTACGTGTTGCTTTTAAGACTAACCTCTATTATGGGTTTTTTCCTCTTGATGATCATACTATTTACCTTGCATTGGTAAATAGAGAGGTAAATCCTGGCGAAATTATTTTTGAATCAACTGAAACTGATTTTGTTTTATCTGATGATATTTATATATCAGGCTGGACCTATACTGATCATCATGTTTCTTCTGGATATGGGACTATCCAGATCGGATCTGGTTTATTAAAAAGAGAAAGATTTTATCCTGAAGTCCTTTATGGAATTCACTTTTTACATGAAAGTATGCGCTATATTATAAGTATTCTTTTACCTTTACTCATCGTTTTTTTTATCGATCTTTTTACGTTCTGCTTAGATCAAAAAATAGATCAGGGTGTTTTGGTTTCTGTCTCTACGGGCAATATTGTTGCACTAGTAGCCTATCGTTTTATTATAGAGAGTATGGCTCCACAAGTGGGATATCTGCTTCTTTCTGATTATGCGTTTTTTATATTTCTTACTAATACCTTTGTAGTTTTTATTATTAACTGTATGGGTCTTTATTTAACGGTTCTTCAAAAAAAGATAGTGAGTATTTCCCTTCAGCTGGTTGTTATAACGGTCTTCTTATTCCTATTTCAGGTGTGGATTCCTTGTTAGCTCGTTTTTTTAAAGCAAGAAGCATTTTATTTTTTTCTTCTCTCGATTATACTGGACATGAAGAGATAAAAAGTGATAGGACTTTTGTTTCTTGTTTTCTACACGTGTATGTTACAGTGGAAATCTTGAAAGTCTAATTACTAAGAAAAATTAATCATGAAAAAAAGCTATAGATCGATGGTCGTGCTTATCGGAGCTCTTTCGGTAACACTTGTTTTTTCCCGCTCGCAAGAGCATATTCATCAGCATATCCAACCTCGCGCTATTGAAAGAAAGGGCAGGCCTACCCATAGTACCTTTCCTTCTAATCTTTCAGTACGGAAAAAAATGAAGATTTCTGAAAAGCGAGCTGAGGAAGAACAGAATCTAAAAAAGCAGAACTCTACAAAAAAAAGAATTCTTATATTTTCGAGCAATGGGGGTGGCGGTCATACTGCTGTGTCGAACGCCTTGTGCACGTATTTAAAAGACAACTATGAGGTAACGGTCGTAAATGTCTTTCAGGATGTTGTTGCTTCAATAGATACGCTTAGTACTTTGACCTTTGGAAGAGTTACCGGTGAAGATCTTTATAACTTTTGCATGGTTTCCCGGTGGAATAGATGCCTTAACAAATATGCTGAACATGGAGTGTATCTTTTTGAGTCGAATCAAACTATGCTCGAAAAAATTCTTTTGGACTATTTTAAATATGATCAGCCAGATCTCCTAATTTCTGTTGTTCCTTTTGTAAACGGTGCTCTTTTAGCAGTTTCCAAAAGGCTTAGTATGCCTTTTTTAGTAGTTACGAACGATTTTGATGCTTCTAATTATGTTGCTGGTATTAAAAATCCTACCTATAAAAAGTTTAAATTTACACTCGCTTTTGACGATCCATCGCTTAAGGAAAAAATTAAAAGCGCTTGTATTCCCGATAAGCAGATTGTGATCACCGGTTTTCCTTTGCGCCCTGCCTTTCATACGTCGAAAAATTGTGCAGCAATAAAAAAAGATTTTGACGTGCCAGAAAACAAACCGGTCGTCATGGTATTTATGGGGGCAGCAGGCTCTTTAATGACGCCTCGTTTTGTCCGTGTACTGACTAAAATCGAGATGCCAATGCACATTATTGTCTGTTTAGGCCGTAATGAACGTTTAAAACGCGCTATAAACAAAATCACGCTTCCAGAGGGTACGACCTTAACCGTTGTCGGATTTACCGATAGAGTAGCCGATTTAATGAGTATCTCTACAGTGATTATTACTAAAACGGGTCCAGGATCTTCCTGCGAAGCGCTGGAATCATGTTTACCGATGATTCACGATGAAACATACGGTGTATTAGCGTGGGAACAGCTTTCTGCAAGCTTTATGGCTTCCCATGGCTTTGCGGAAGGTTTAAAAAGTTTTTCTGATTTACCCCATATTTTACCTAAATATCTTAAGAATACGGTCTATACCGATCGAGTAAAAAAGAAAATGAAAAATTTTCCAAGGCAACGGTTTGAAGATACTATTGAACCGCTTATTGAAGAAATGTTTCTTTTATAAAACTATAAGGAGTCCATTATGAAATATAGGTGTAAGGTATTTTTAATACTGACTATCGCCTGCTCTTCAACTATTTTTTCGATGGAAAAAAGGGACCGCATAGGTTCCAGTATATCCCGTCCCACGACCCTTATTTGGGATTTGGGGGGTGTCCTTACTGAAAATTCTTGGAGCAAATATATTTCTTATATTGGGATTTCTAAGGTACTGTTTCATATGGTATGGGATTGGCGTCTTCCCCACCACACCTGTAAGGCGCGTACTTTCGAGGTATTAGACCAGGTTCCTGTACCACAAGAGATGATTTTTAAAGGTGCTTGTATAGGTGATGGAACAGCGATGCCTGCTATAATGGGTGCCTATCAAGCAGGGCTTTTGCAACGAGAGCAGGTTCTTCCGTTGCTCCAAGAAACTATAGAGCGTTTAGAAAAAGATTCTTTTTTTAGAAGTTCCTATGAAAAGGCGCTTATTGAAAGTATTATTGATCATATGTTTAATCCCGAGACACTTGTATCGTGTAACTATATTCTTTCTGACGGTTTATCAATGGTTCAGGCTGTAGCCGAACAAAAAAATGATGATGGATCAAACATCTATGCTCAGTATGTTCTTTCAAATTGGGACTTTGAGTCCTTTCAATTAATGGGCGATAGATTCAATTCACTTTTTTCCTATTTTAAAGGAATAGTCATATCAGGAGCTATAGGAACCATTAAGCCTATGCAGGAGGCTTTTAAGCAGATAATTGAGACGTATGCTCTTACGAAAGCAGACTGTGTATTTATAGATGATCGAAAAGAAAATATCGAAGCCGCTTTGTCATATGGGATCGGGCACGCAGTTCATTTTGTAAGTTATGAAAAGCTTAGAGAGGATCTCAATGCATTGGGAATCACTGGTATATAACGAGTATTTTAAATGCCTCTACAGCCTTAGAAGCTGCCCATTTTTAGGTATGTTTCGGATTGGCAGTGATGAGATTGGATAAAAGCTTTTAAGTATGAAAATCAGATAAACATAGTATTAATGAGTAAAATCTTGTGCAAAGGTAGTATAGTTACATGAAAAAAATAGTTCTTTATGGGTGTTTAATGAGTAGTTTAGGTATTTTTGCACAATCTCATCAAAAAGCAGTTATTTGGGATCTGGGAGGAGTGTTATTTACCAATTCAAGATTAACGTATGTTCATGCTATAGGCTTTAAGCCTATTTTCTCGTATCTCTTTACAGAAAGAACTAGGCCTTGGAAATCTTCGTCTCTTATTCAACAAAGGACTTTCGAGGTTCTTGCTACTGTTGCTATTGAGGAGGCTCATACGGCCAAAGGCGCATGTGTTCCTGGTGGGTTGCCTATGCCTCCGCTTTTGTGGGCATTTCAAGCGGGGCTTATCGCTCCTGATGTATGTTTAGAACGAGCAGAAGATGCGCTCGAGGCGTTAGCTAAGCAGGGCTATTTTAAAAATAGTTCAGAAAAAGAGCTTATACGTAGAATTATTTGTGTTGCATTTACACCTTCATTAAGTGTTTCATCATGTAGTGTCCGAACGGAGAGTATGAAAATAGTCAAGCAGCTTGCGGCACAACGAAATAGTGATGGAACCCGAAAATATAAACTGATAGTTATCTCAAATTGGGACCCGTGGTCTTTTAACGGAGATACCTCTTGTAAAGGCTGTGTGAGGGATAAGTTCCATACAGAACTGTCCTATTTTGATGATGTTATTATTTCGGGGGATGTTCACCTTATGAAACCTATGCCTCAGATATTTAGTCATGTTTTAGAAAAGCATGGACTTTTAAAAGAGAACTGTACCTTCATTGATGACCAGCTAGAAAATATAGAGTCCGCTCGTTCTTTTGGTATTGAGAATCCTCTTCATTTTACCAATAGCAGAAATCTTCGTCAGCAACTTCGTTCTCTTAAGATTATCTAATAAGAAAATTGCTCTCAGGATGTTCTTCTTGAGAGCGGTTTTTATAATTATCAAGTATTCCATTAATAAATTTATAAGAATCTTTTTCTCCAAAACATTTTGCTAACTCTATTGCTTCATTAATTATAATGAGAGCATCAAGATCCGTATGAAGAAATTCCCATAAAGCGATACGGGTGATAAGCTTTGTAACGATGCCGAGCCTTTCTATACGCCAGTTTTCTGTGAGAGATATGATAAGGTTATCGAGAGCTATTCGCTCGTCAATAATAGAGAAAGCTTTCTTGAAAACATCGCCTTCTTGCGGGATAACTACATTAAATCCCCGGCCAAAATTATCGCTAATTGATGCGAGTGAACTATCATACTCCGCAGAATCTGCCGCATACAACAGATGAAATACAAGTGATCTTTGGTCTGTTTGTGAAAGAGTTTCAGAATTCAGTTCTTGATTACTGTGTTCTGTAGAACCACCATTTTCATTATTCATATGACACTCTTTTTAAGGCTAAAGACTCCATCTTAAACAGTTTTTATAAGAGACGTTTTAGATATACTGCTCATTATCAATGCTTTCATAAATCTCATTTTTTTAAAAAGATTTTTACGGAGCGATAGTGCGCAGCTCTATCGTAGAAAAAACGCCTATGTGCTGACTACTTTTTTTTGTCGACACGTTCAACATATTTCGATTCTCGTGTATCAACTTTAATGGTGTCACCCTCATTTACAAAGAGAGGAACTTGTAGAACTAAACTTGTCTCAAGAGTTGCTGGCTTGGTGCCTCCACCTTGTGCCGTATCACCTTTAACTCCAGGAGGAGTCTCTGTGACAGTAAGTTCCATGAAAAGGGGTGCGGTGACGGTAATTGGTTTATCATTAAAGTAAAGAACATTATAGACTGTTTGTTCTTTCAAGAAATCAATAACCTCACTAATCTGATTCTTATCAAAAGCGACCTGTTCATAGGTGCCTTGATCAAGAAATTCATAGAGGCCGTTTTGCACATAAAGATACAACATATCATGATATTGTAGGTCAGGTGTTTCTAGTTTTTCTTCTGATCTGAATGTTTCTTCATGTATAAGACCGGTGATTAAGTTTTTCATCTTGGTCCGCATATATGCTCCACCTTTGCCAGGTTTTACATGTTGAAATTCGATGACAGAGTAAGGATCACCTTTGAAAAGCAATTTAGTTCCGCGACGTAAATCTCCTGCTAAAACCACGCAATATCCTTTTTTTTAGGTGAATGTTTTTATTGTAACTTTCGTTTATCATAAAATATATTCATAGAAAAATCAATAATACAAGCTTTACCCCCTCTAAATAAAAAAAGGCCCAGTAATTTTATATATTAACAATGATTCAAAGAAGGTCCCGTTATACATTTTTCGTTATCTCCGTTACGGTAAAAATAGTCAGCGGTATTTTTTTTGTTATGCTTAAAGTAAGAAAAGTATTTTACTGTTTAATGAGAGAGATCTTTATGGATACAGATTTTTTTAAGGATCTACCTATCGATTCTCTTTTACATAAAGAAGAGCTTCGACAAAAAGGGGGGATTACACTTATCGCATCGGAAAATTATGCGTATCCTCAGGTTCTTGAACTTCTAGGATCGGTGTTTTCAAATAAATATGCTGAAGGTTATCCAGGTAAGCGTTACTATGCAGGATGTGAATGGGTTGATCAGGTGGAGCTTGTTGCTCAAGCTCGCTGTAGGCAGCTGTTTAAAGGAGATCATGCCAACGTTCAGCCTCATTCTGGATCATCAGCTAATATGGCAGTTTTTATGGGACTGCTTAGCGTGGGTGATACTATTATGGGTATGAGTTTATCAAGTGGAGGTCATCTTACCCATGGTCATGGAGTAAGTTTTTCGGGAAAACTGTATAACGCAGTGAGTTATTCTGTCGATCCTCTGACTCATCTCATTGATTATGAAGCTCTTGAGCGGCTCGTAGAAAAACATCGACCTCACCTTATTATTGCGGGAGCTTCGTCCTATTCTCGTCTCATAGATTTTAAAAAGTTTTCTGAAATTGCTCGTTCTTATAATGCCTATTTGTTAGCCGATTGTGCTCATACTGCGGGCCTTATTTCTGTAGGTCTTCATCCTCCTGTCTTTCCGTACGCGGACTGCATGACGGGAACTACTCATAAGACATTACGAGGACCTCGCGGTGGCTTTATAGTAACACAAAAAAAGTATGCTCAGCAGATTGATAGAGCAGTTTTTCCTCTCATTCAAGGCGGCCCTTTTATGAATGTAATTGCCGCGAAAGCAGTATCATTCGAATATGCACTTCAGGATGATTTTGTTGAATATCAACAGCAGGCATTAGCGAATGCGCAAGCGATGGTTTCTGTTTTCAAGGGTTGTGGCTATACGATTGTTTCTGATGGAACAGATACTCATCTTTTTGTAATAGATTTGAGAAATAAGGGGATAACGGGTCGTTATGCTGAACACATGCTTGAAAAAGTAGGAATCTTTGTAAGTCGAAGTACTGTTCCTTTTGATACTGAAAAGCCCTGTGTAACGAGTGGTATTAGAATAGGGACGTTAGCAATTACAGCACGAGGATGTAAGGAATCTCAAGCGGAAGAAATTGGTAGCCTTATAGATGAAGTGTTAAAGGGTACTTTTACTCCTGAGCACTATGCAGTAAAAGTTAAGGGAATCGTAAAACTTTTTAAAGATTTTTAAAATAAGAGTTTCTATTACAAGGGTACACTACGATGTCTTTTAAGTGTGTACTAGAGTAGGGGATGTGAGCCATTCTACTGAATGTGTTATAGTTACAATCATGCCTTTTATCTACTCCTACCTAGAGTCACGAATGTGACATTCGTCCCTTAGAGGTAACAGTAGTACCGATTTTTAAAACTAACGTTTATCCTCTTTGTTTTTTTCTGTAATAATAGCTGTTGTCCACGTTCCCGCCCAAAAATGTGCAGCAAACGTTTCGGGTTTATAAAGCATCTGTGTTTTTTCAATAAGTTCATTAAGAGGAATTTTTTTTATTAAATCCATATTTTTATAATCAATAGGGAAAAAATAAGAGGAAGGAAAAGCTATAATGCGTGTAGAATCATCATGAATAAATTTTAAAAAAGATTTCTGAAAATGCACGGGCCCGGTCTTGAAAACGATTCCAATGCGAGGCAGGTTATCAAATGCATACCAATCTTCTTCTAGTGTTTTAATACAATCTTCTATAAACGGTATGCTGATAAGGGATATCTTAGGGAGGAAGAACTGTTTAAAAAGCTCTATTTTACCGGTGTGCATATCGTTACTAAGAGACGCAAAAACATGAAAAACATACTTATGGATATGTCAGACAAAATTATGCTCCCAAAAAGAGGAATGATTGAGTGTATTGGAAGCTTGTTCAAATGCATTTATAACATAGAACATTCAAGATATCGAAGTCCTGAAACTCTCTTACTTAACGTCTATTCTTGTAGTAGGCCTTATGCCTTTCGGGAGAATAAGCCTTCTGTAAGAAAAAAATGGTTATTCCTGTTTAACTGGAACTCGCATTAGCTTACTTATTAAAAGATTATTCATTGTTTTTTTTAAAAATAATCTACACAGTTCTTTCAGGAAGTTTATAAGCTGAGGAGTTGCCCTTATTACATACTATTATATACTAGCATTTAGGGACTTGTAGGAATCAACATCTAATAATCTTCAAGAGTAAGTGTATTAAGGTTAAAAATATGCTTATTGCAAAGAATTTAAGCAATTAACAGTATAGTTAAAACCTGCACAGTATAAAATTTTATAAAGGGAGTATTTCTATGACTAAGCTCACTCTTTTTTCACTGGTAATGACTTCACTTATTACACCGCATCTCATACAGGGAGTTGTAGTTGAAGGCTCAAAGTGGAAACTTGATGATAAAG
>JACDFK010000105.1 GCA_013815795.1 Candidatus Babelota bacterium
TTTCAACCCTATAGAACACCAATGGTCTCGAATAAAACATCATATTAGAAAAGCGCTTCCCAGCTGCAAGCGAAATCTCTATGAGGCAGCAGAGCATGCTTTTCGTACCATCTTTATTCATAGGTAAATTGCTATACTATAAAGAATATCGTATTTCTTATTTTACGCTAGAGCCTACCAAGCACTCTTCAATCGCTGAGACAACAATTACTTGTATTGCTAATGCGAAACTCTTAACAAGCCTTATAGGTATCTTGGAAAATTAATAAATGGTGCAAAAATTAGGGAGTAGGTAAGGAGTTTCTTTCACAGAACTTTCTGCCTGAAAAAGCTTATAAATAAGATCTACAGAGAGACCTCTAAAGCCTTGGGGCAGTGTATTATTGTATTTACCGTATACCTCATCTCCCGGCAGAGTATTAATAAGGGGAGTTTTAATTTCCCAACAGTGATCACTCCCTGCAACGAACACAATGTCTAAACAACTACTCTGTTTATGAAGATTTATAATACGAGCATAGGTATTAAAATCAAAAAAGGGAGAAAAACAATATACTAGAAGATAATGTAATTGATCTCTTTTTTTTTGATCCCAGTCATATACCATTCAAACTGGGAGGCAATAAGGTATTATAATATTTCCTTATTTTTTCAACTTTGTTGAAACAAAATAAATAGTTTAGAAAATTACCGTGATCTAAGTTTCTTTTGTTGTAGTACTGATTTAATACCGTGGCTCGCTGTTCTATCTCTTTTTTTAATAAAATCGGAAAATTTCAAAATTCTTTGCTTTTAGCATTTCCTGTGATAGTATAACACAAGAAGTTCATCACTATAATGAACTTCTTGTGTTATACTATCACAGAGGATAAACATGACTTTAGCAAGAGATATGATTGGAAGGCTGTCACGTGAGTTAGGCGAGGTCTTTAAGGTTTCAGAGGTAGCTTCTATCTTAAATATTACTTCTTTACAAGCATCAAAATCGTTGTCAAGATGGGCAAAGCAAGGATTGATAAGACGTATTCATCATGGGCTCTATTCTGTAATACCTATAGAAGCACTAAGTACTGATCAACCACTTGATAATATGTGGGTGGTACTACCAGAGATTTTTTCTCCTGGTTATATCGGTGGATGGTCTGCTGCGGAATATTGGGATTTTACAGAACAGATATTTAGAGATGTATGTGTCATTACTGAAAAAAGATTGACTCATAAAAAGTATGAAATTGTGGGTATTACTTATATTCTTACCCATAGAGCGTCTTATCTTACTTTTGGTACAGAAGTTGTTTGGATAAAAAACAAGAAGGCATTCGTTTCTGATCCACACAAAACTATTTTGGATATGCTCTATACTCCAACATTAGGAGGAGGTATAGAACATACTATAGATTGTTTTAAGCAGTATATAAAAAGCAGCTATTATGATTCTATTCAACTGGTTAATTATGCTAAACGAATGCATAATGGTGCATTATTTAAAAGGCTTGGGTATTTATCTGAGAAAATTCTTGGAGAAAAAGATAAACTTACAACTCGGTGTTTAGCAGAAATTACTAAAGGGGCCTCATATATTGACCCATCCCTTAAAAAGGGAAAGTATAGTAAGCGGTGGCGTCTTTATGTCCCCTCACACCTTAAAATAGAGGAATTTACAAAGTGGTAGTAAAACAAGAAATTTTAGAAATTGCAAAAAACTTAAAATTATTACCTCATATTGTAGAAAAAGATTATGTGCTAGGATGGTTATTGGCCGGTATTGCTCAGAATTCTGATCTGTTTAATAACTGGGTTTTCAAAGGAGGAACTTGTCTCAAAAAGTGTTATTTTGATTCCTACCGTATGTCAGAAGATTTGGATTTTACTCTTAAGGATAAAAGCCATATAGATAAGGATTTTCTTATAAATGCGTTTTCTAAGGTGAGCTCATGGGTTTATGCTGCATCTGGTATTGAGCTTCCAAAAGATCGTATGATTTTCGATTTTTATAAAAATTCTAGAGGACACCTCTCATGTGAGGGACGAATTTTTTATAAAGGCCCTTTTGTTCCTACTTCATATCGGCAGATTCCTCGGATTAAACTTGATCTTTCCGTGGATGAAATTATTGTTGAGTCGTCTGTAGCCAAACGCGTTGTACATCCTTATTCGGATCTGCCTTCAGATAATATCTTTATTAATTGTTATTCCTATATAGAGATATTTTCTGAAAAAATAAGAGCAATGACAGATCGTACTCGTCCCAGAGATTTATATGATGTTATTCATTTTTTTCGCAGGCCCGAATCTCGAGCATTGGCTTCGGAAGTTAAAAGAGTGTTAACTGAAAAGTGTGACTTTAAAAAAATACCTTATCCCACCTATAGTAATCTTGAGAGGAATAAGGACCTCTGTTTGGCAGGATGGATAGATCAACTATCTCATCAGGTGCCAACACTTCCTTCATTTGAATCTTTTTGGGAGGAATTAACGCCATTTCTTAAGTGGCTTGAAAATTCTGAGGAAATCGAGGGTTTATTACCTGCAATTGTAGATAATGACAGTAGGAGTGTTGTGTCAGACTTACAGATTCAAAATATTGAATCTCGAAAAAAAAATATGCTTGATCGCATACAATTTGCTTGCGCCCATCATATATGTGTGGAGATTGATTATTATCAAGAGAATAAAGAGCGGAAAATACTCATTATTGAACCTTATTCATTGAGAAGGGGCACAGACAATAGCCTTTGGATTTATGCTAAAAATTACCAAACAAAAGAAAAAATATATGTGCACGTTGATTATATTTTAAAAGTTGCTATAACAAAAAATTATTTTAAGCCTTCGTGTATGATAGACTTTATTCCCAAATGCCAATTTTAAAAAAAAGGAATAGGTTAAGGTGATAGCTTTATTATTTTCGGGTACCAATAAGTTGTGATGAATGACGTTATGTTTTTGATTCACCTGCTTAACTTTATTTGTTTTAACTATAGAGATTAACGGTACTACGTATCACACCCTGCGTAGCACCGATCTCAATGTATTATAAGGATAACATTAGACTATTTCACCCGTTTGTATTTTCCACAGGTTTGCATACGAACCGTTTTTACGTAAGAGGCTATCATGAGTACCCGATTCAATAATGGCTCCTTTATCAAGTACAAAAATGGTATTTGCATGTCGCACCGTGGAAAGTCGATGTGCAATAATAACCATTGTATGGTTGTCCGATAAAGTTTTCATCGACCGTTGAATGGCTGCTTCTGTTTCATTGTCTAATGCAGATGTAGCTTCATCAAATATCAATAATGGCGGGTTTTTTAGTATTGCTCGGGCAATAGAAAGCCTTTGTCGCTGTCCCCCCGAAAGATTTTTTCCATTTTCACCAACGGTGGTATCATATCCGTGAGGTAATCGCATAATAAACTCATGAGCTTCAGCCATACGTGCTGCTTGAATTAGAGATTCTCGAGAGGCATGGGGCGATCCGTAAGCAATGTTGTCGGCTACAGTTCCATCTAGTAAATATACTTCTTGACTTACAAGAGCTATAGTGTTTCGAAGTGAGGAAAGAGTACTGTTTTTGATATCGATGCCGTCCAGTGTAATGGTTCCTTCAGTGCTATCGTAAAGGCGAAGTATAAGTTTAATTATTGTGCTTTTACCTGATCCTGTTGAGCCCACAAAAGCGACAGTGCTTTGAGCTGGTATTTCCAGCGAAAGATTTTTAAATATTTGTATGCCGTTTGGATAGCTAAATGACACATCCTTAAATCGGATGGCCCCTTGTATGGTGTTTAGAGAAAGGGATAAAGGACCATCGGTGATTGTAGGATGCTGTTGTAAAATCGCATTAATTCGTCTTGTACAGGCCATTGCTCGTTCATACGTATCGGTGATAGCTGGTAGAGTAGTAAAAGGCCATAAAAACCGTTGGGTTAAGAAGACTAAGACGCTGTAAAAACTAATTGCAAGAGCTCCTTGTAATGCATAATAACCACCAATGAGCATACTCATAATAAATCCTGATAAAATTCCCATGCGAACAAGAGGTATATATGCTGCGTTAATACGGCTTGCTGTATAATTTGCTTGTTGGTAGTTGCTACTTTCTTTTGAAAGCTGGTTTAGTTCAAAGTCTTGGGTAGTATAGCTTTTAATTGTGGTGATGCCGGTTAATCGGCTTGCTATATGGCTATTGAGGCTTTCGACACGTTCACGGACTAGTTGATAAAGATGTGATAAGCGGCTTTGAAAATAAAAAGCAATAGCCAGTACAAAGGGAATTGGTAAAAAAGTCACCAGTGCAATTACGGGAGAAAGCGTTATAAAGAGAGTTCCCATAACAAGTATATTAATAATGAGTTGAATAAATGCATTTGGAACATCACTTAAAAACTGTTCGAGTTGATTAATATCGTCATTTACAATAGAAAGTAATCCTCCGGTCGTTTTATTTTCAAAATAGGCTGTATCAAGGTTTTGTAAGTGTGCATAGGTTTTGAGTCGCAATGAATGTTGGACATTTTGCGCAATACTACGCCATAATACAAGATGACAGTACTCAAAAATGGATTCTAAAATCCATAGAAT
>JACDFK010000038.1 GCA_013815795.1 Candidatus Babelota bacterium
TTTGTCTCGTTCATGGTAAGCTAGTTGAGTAAATTTTCCCATAATTTTGTAACACCTTTTTGTTAGAATAGATCCATAATTTAATTCTATCAGAGAGGTGTTGCATTTCATATTAGATTAAGCCAACTGTTTGTGTATTAAACCAAGAACTATATTCCGTCGTTGTAAATATTTTGTAGAATTTATTTAAAACATATTTTACCATACTAATATAGTGTCTACTATAATGGACAATGCATCAAGAGTTTAAGCTTTATTTATAGTATACCATAGCGCGATGGTGTACTGTTTTTAGTTGTACCTATCACCATCTTTAACGGTAAAGTTTTGTGGTAGTAAGGTTTCTTAATCATTTTTTATTGTAAGGTATAAAAATTTGAATTACCTAGCGCATAAGTTTTACGGGTAGTAAACATTTGTAAAACTTATGCGCTAGTAATTATAGAGTCAGGTGGTTTTAGACGTAGAGGAGAATACAAAGTAAAGTGGTAGGGCAATTTTTATAGATTTGACGTAATGAATGAGAAAACTGTTTACCTTTCACTCTTTTATTATTTCTCAGACCCGGCATGGACTTTTATAAGAGTCTTTTCTACAATAAGGGTGCCGGTATAGTGTATATACGGTCTATATGAACTGATATTTTGAGGAGCTTTACAATGCAAAAAGATTATTCGATTTTTATTAAACGTCGCGCGCAGTTGATAGAGGCAGTTAAAAGCTCTTTTCCCCAAAAAAAGGGAAGCATTCTTCTTTTTGCAGGATTTGAGACTGAAAAGCATGCTTTTCAGCAGGAAAGCTCTTTCTATTACTATACAGGTCTAGAGGAGCCCGGAGTAGTTCTTCTTTTACATTCTGATGGATCAACTGTTCTCTATATTCCTCAGTATACTGCAGATCGCAAGCAGTGGGTTACTTCGGTTATTACCGAAAATGCAGACAAACTTACTCAATGGGGATTTAATGAAGTACGATTTTTAGGAGCTCCTTGTAGGGGGTATTCATTGATCCCTTCATGCTTACCGAACGAGTATGAAAATCTTCTTACCTTTTTACAGGCCCGCGTAAGAGAACGGGATACTGTTTTTACAGAATATCCTGCAGGAAAGATTACAGGTCAGAACCTGATTGTTGATCGGCTCTTAGGATCTCACCCTGAAGTTAAAAATACTTTAACCGATATATCTTCACTTATCGGATCGATGAGAAGAATAAAGTCTTCCTTGGAACTTGAGTCTATTTATGAAGCGATCGATTCTACTATGACTGCTCATGAATGGGCTTCTACACTTATAGAGCCAGGACTTTTTGAATATCAGCTTCAAGCAAGTATAGAATTTGTGTTTAAAAGCGCTGGAGGATCTCCTGCATTTCCTTCTGTCGTAGCGAGTGGTAAAAATAGTACGGTGCTTCATTATACCCGTAATGATAGAGAGATGAGAAAAGGAGATCTTGTCGTTATAGATATTGGCGCAAAGATTAATCACTACTGTGCTGATCTTGCTCGTACGTATCCTGTATCAGGTACATTTACCGACAGACAAAGGCAGGTCTATGATAGTGTTTTAGCAACGCAGGATTATTTAGTAGATATCGCTCGTCCTGGTTATTGGATTTCGAATAAAGATGTTCCTGAAAAATCTTTACATCATTTAGCAGTGCGGTTTTTAAAGGAACGGGGCGGCTATGATAAGTATTTTAATCATATGATTGGGCATTTTTTAGGACTAGATGTACATGATGTAGGCGATTATGCTCAGCCTCTTAAGGAAGGGGATGTGCTTACTCTTGAGCCAGGAATCTATATACCAGAAGAGATGATGGGCATTCGTATTGAAGATAACTATTGGATGACTAACGATAAGCTTATCTGTTTAAGTGAAGAGCTTCCGCGTGATTCTTATGAGATTGAAGAGATGATGAAGAGTGAATTAGAGGACGATGAATAAAGGGTTTAAACTGATTTTTATGAGTCCTTGTAGGTAGATTAGAGAGTAAGGATGTCATACGTGCCTTAGCTTTATGGGCTTCTAAAATCGGTGTAATAACGATTTTGAAAAAGAGGGTTCTGTTTTGTTTATTGTTTCAACTATTCAGAAGACTGAGAGTACTGAAGCAGTAATGTAAAAACAGACCCTTTTTTGTTCTATAAGCAGAAGTGTGTTTATACAATATTTTTTTTCGAATTAACAGTAACAAAAAAGGCTAAAAGGTTTGTTTATCTCATATAATCTACCTGGTAAGTAGAAAAAGCTCTACCGCAGAGGGCCTTGTGTTTTTTATATATATATAGATAAAAGCTTTTTATAGAATAAAAAAGCAGGAGGAGGTGTCGTGGAAACTCCACAGAAGGTAGAGTTTAACTTGATGGTATAACTCTTTACCTTATGAGAGTTCCCCTGGTACATTGAACGAATCAAATGGTGTGCAGTATATGTTATAGGAGTGGCTGCTTACTACATTTATTTTAAACAGTGTAAAAGGGGTATGGGTATGAAAAAAAGAATTCTTATTACAGGTGCTGGATCTGGATTTGGTGAAGGTGTAGCGTTTGGTCTTGCCAAAGAGGGCCATGAAGTTATTGCGGGTGTATATATATGGCCCCAGTTGACCAAGATGCGCAAAGAAGCAGAATCCCGAGGCCTTACTAATTTGAGAGTAGAGAAGCTTAATATTCTTGATCCTTTTGATGTAGCTATGGCAGCTGAGTGGGATATCGATATTTTAGTAAACAATGCAGCGATTGGATTTGGTGGCCCTGTTTGTGAGATTCCTTTAGATCTTGTACGCCGTACCTTTGAAACGAATGTATTTGCGGGCCTCAATCTTTCACAAAAATTTATCCGTAGGTTTGTTGATGAGAAGCGCTCAGGGAAAATTGTATTTGTAAGCTCCATAGCAGGATTAGCTCCCGTACCTGGGCTAGGCGCTTATAGTGCTTCAAAGCATGCTTTAGAAGCTATTGCGGAAGCTCTTCAGACTGAATTAAAGTCTTATGGGATTCAAGTTCAAACGATTAATCCTGGTGCTTATTTAACAGGGTTTAATGATACTATGGCAGAAACGAGTGAGCATTGGATGGATGATGAAAAGAATTTTTTCAAAAAAGATGATCTTGATAAGCTCGTGCAACCGATCTTATCCAATCAAAACGATCCTCAGGAAGCAATAGATGCAATGATTTCAATCATTCCTGAGTTTTCAGGTAATTTTCGAAATGTTTTTCCTAAAAG
The DNA here is from genome assembly GCA_013815795.1 of Candidatus Babelota bacterium. GTDB lineage: Bacteria > Babelota > Babeliae > Babelales > Babelaceae > PRDV01. The sequence goes on from JACDFK010000038.1 coordinate 3,234, forward strand.
TGCTGAAGCTCTTGTCAAAGAGGTTCAAGAAGAGGCTTGGGATTATAAGGTCTCTTAGGTTTGAAAAATGTTTTGCTTATAGGAGTGATTACTTTCAAGTGTGATGTATGAGGAGAAAAACTTGTGATTTTCTTATGTGCTTATGCGGTGCGCTAAATCTCATATAAAGGAGTAGGTGGCGGGTCTTTATTTTAGTAAAATTATTTTATGCGGAAAAGTTTTAAACTGTTTTGAATCCGGTAATGAGAGAAGAAATGCCCTGTTGTTATAGATTTTAAAATAAAGCAGGTACCGTACACACTGTTACTGCTGTGTACGGTACCTGCTTTTGAAAAAGTATTTCTTTAGGTTAGTGTATTCATCGATGTAATCTGAAAGTTTTGCGTGTAATATATTCTCAATTGTTTTTAAATTACTGTTTTTGTAGGGGGGGTAAAACTTCCTATTTTCTTGTTATCAAAATAGGTAAAAGGTGAAGGCATTTTCTGTGAAAACAACAGAGTTACTTCTACTCTTTGAGCTATTTTAGTGTATGTTTTTTTTCAAATAAAGTTATATAGGTAGCGGCTTGGATCACACTAGCATCATCTTGACTGAAAATGCCTGCTTCTTGTAAACACACAATATAATTTGAAATTTCATAGCACTCTAATTCATTAGTAGAAGAATTTTTTAAGAGCTCTTCTATATATTCACAGCATGCGTGCTTAAGATCAGATATGTTTTTTGTCAAATAGGTAAAGAGGTTTAAACCTATCGTTTCTTCTTCAGTATCGGCGAGAGAAGTTATGCGACTGAACTCCTTGAGGTTTTCCTTTTTAAGGATAGAGATTAAAGTATATACATTTTCGATTTTTGTGGATGGAATTAGTTTCACAACGGTAACTAAACTAAAGAGATTGTCTTTATGTATCATATTTTTAAAGAGAAGAAGTTTTTTTTGTTGATCTTTAGACAGAGCAATAAAAAGGGGTGGTAGATCATCTTTACGGGCTTGATGTGTAGTTCCTTCATTTTCAAGCAGAGCATTTTCTAAGAGTAACGCGTTGTGGCACATAACCTCGCGATCCTCTACGGGGGTTTGAGCAATTGAGGAAATTATGTGGAGTATACTATTAAAATCTTTTAAGTTTTTAATAAAGGGGAGAGCTCTTAAGCACGCATCATCGGGTTCGTTCCAGGTCTTGTGATAATGTGCAATAGAAGTAATAAGTTTTTCTTTGTGATAATCGCCGAGGCCTTGTATGAGCGATTGGAAAATTTTGCAGTAATGTCCGCGATTATTCGGCTCAAGTAGGTAAAGTGCTTCGAGTAGTGCTATTGCGCACGTAGCAGTTTTTATATGTTTAAAAAGAGGTAAAATCTCCAGACACGTATCAGTTATGTCCCAGATATTTCTGTTTATACTTATCCATTCGGTAAAGGTAACTTTGTTATAATGATCGAAGTTTAAAGTGAAAAGTTCAAGGTTTTTACAAAAAGATGCGCGATAGTTCTCAGGAAATCGTCCGATAGATTCAATTATTGTTAGTTTGTATCTAATGTCTTTCATATTTTTAATAAGGGGGAACACATCTTTGTAGTAATCAACTATATACCATAAAGGTTTATTTTGAGCTATCAGTACTGTAAAATCGTGTTTTTCATATTCTGCACTACATTCTTCTGTGAGGAGCTCAATGGCTTTGCAAAAATTAGCACGAGAAGATTCAGGAATGAACCCAATAGCTTCAATTACTCCTAATCGGTAGTGAAGGTCTTTAATAGTTTTAATAAGAGAAAGAACTTCCTTCCAGGTGTCAACTATATACCAGCACTTCCGGTTTTGAACAATGGTTGTTAAAAATTTATATTTGAGATAATCGAGACATTCAGGATACTTACTAAGCAGTTGAGAATAATCCTTATATCCATCAGTAGAGTCATTATTCCAGTCATCTGAATACTCGTTGCTATCATCTGCCAGCTCTGAAAGTTCTTCTGTTAATAGTTCAAAAATTCTACAAAAATTAGCACGATCATTCATTCCACCATGATGAGGAATAAATGTTGTAGCTTGTGACAGTATTTCTTGAAAAGAGGGGACTGTTTTTATGAGTGATGTATGTCCTAAATGGATGTGCTCCATAAATCCTAATCTGATTTTCTCATAGGAAACAGTAATAGTCTCTATGTTCATTTGAAAGTGAGACATGTATTCACTTTCAAATGATAGATCGGTGTTGTGGACTAGTAGATTATTTGAAAAATCGGTACTTATTTCTGTGCTCTTATCCATACAGAGGGCGGGATAAGCAGAGCAGCACAGAAGGATACTTATTAAAGAGTGAATGGTCATGAGGCGAGCTACTTTTGTTTTCATTTTTTCCTATAAGCAGAGAATACTAAAAATCTTTCCTGAAATTATAGCATAGGTGTCTGTAATGTCAATTATCTTAATATGAATTAATATAGTTAAAGTGGTTTATAGTAATGTAGTTGTATTAAAATTTTTCTCAGGTTTAATCATTTAATAGGCCGTAGCTCATAAAGAAGGAATGCTAAAAAGGGTGTTTTGAGTAGAGGTGGACTGAATCTCTTTATAACAATCGGTGTAAAAAGGCATTCCTGTTGTGGTGAAAGATGCTCTTTTATTTTTTTTGAGTGGAGTTAATGAATGAAAATGCTATTCAAACCTATCTAATAAAATAGCATTCTTTATAAACAGTCTGTTTTTTAACGCAGTATATAAGCCTTTTCTAAAGAAATCTCTTAGTGAGATTCTTATAAGCGCTTCATGAAGTTTTGAATACCTAGAGTGAAAGGAATTTTTTAGAATAACAGCACTAAGCTCTTTGTTATATAAGGAGGTTTTTGTCTCTAGTAAAAGGGTTTCTTTGTTATGTGACCTTTGGTTAGTTTTTGATATTTGACGAATTTGTAAATTTTGGTTATCATGAATACAGTAAGTGATTTTTAATATGTGCACTTTAAAAAAAATTATTTCTCTATTATACGTGAAAAGGCTTATGCTATGAGTATGAATAAAACATTCTTTTTTAGAAATGAAGATAAAAATCCACGATGGAGATTGATTGATGCAAAGGGCAAAATTGTGGGCCGTTTAGCTACTCAAATCGCTGATGCTCTACGTGGAAAAGATAGACCTCAGTTTACCCCTCATTCGGATGCAGGCGACTACGTTGTAGTTATAAACGCTGATAAACTTGTGTTTACCGGTAATAAGATGGAACAAAAAGTATATGAACGCTATACTGGGTGGGTTGGTAATAAAAAGTCATTTACAGCTGCTCAAGTTATGGAAAAGCATCCTGAGAGAATCATAGAGCTTGCGGTAAAAGGAATGTTGCCAAAAAACAAGTTAGCTCGACAACTTCTTGAGAAGTTACGTGTCTATGCAGGGGCGGAGCATCCTCATAAAGCACAGTTATCAGGATTCCCTGAGAATTTACATAAGAAAGAATCCCTTAAAAAGGAATCTATTAAGTAAGGGAAGCGGTTACTCGTAAAAGAATTTTAAAGGGCCGTGTTAAAGCGGTCCTTTTTGTTGTATAAATTATTATAAAGTTTTAGATGCGCAGCTAATGCCAAGTTTTCCCTGTAGTGGGTTGAATGCAATACCCACTACCGTTATCTTTTTGCCCGAGAGAGCAAATCGCTCAGAATAACCCCGTTTTTGTATCTGCTTCAAGGCAGCTGCAGGCGTTCCTTTTAACTTTATTTCAAAGATATAGATATGGTTTTTAGTGGTAATAACCAGATCTATATCTTTGTTTGTGGTCAACTCAGATTGGCTTTCATAGCCAAGCATTATTACTAAGAGCTGAAATAAAGAATGATAATATGCTTCTTGGTTGATATGGATTTGATAAGGTATGTGAGCAAAAAGTGTCTGTAGAGTAATACAAAATTTTTCCATATCAGTATACATAAGAGCTTCTTGCAAATTGGGGAGAAGTCTTTCAATATCTGCTAAATTTGCTTTGGAAAAAGCACTAAAGAGGTATAGAGTAAAGGATTCTTTCACTTCAAAATTTGGGAAATTTAATGTATAAGATCTTTTTTTTTCATTGTAATCTTGAATAGTAAGAAAGCCTGTTTGGAAAAGAGTAGCTACAAGGGGTAGCTTATCTAAAGCAAAGGACTCAAGTGTATTGATACTAAATTCTGATTGTTCAATATTTTTAAGAGAATAGTTTTCCTTAGCAAGAAGATTAACTAAAAATGTTGGAATTCCTGATTTAAACCAATAATTTGCAAATTCCTTTTTTTTAAAGAGAAAATGAACGGAGAAAGGATTATAAACTTTATCAGTTATTTTTGAAAAGCGGTAGCCATTGTACCAGGTACGCATATCTTTTTGTATTTCTTCTGCCGGTCTATTTTTTACAGCTGCGAGTTCTTTTATATAAGAAGAAAAGTATGTAGTAATTTCTTGTTCAGTATAACCCAATAAGGTTGCGGCAATGGGATCAAGAGAAATATCATTCAGGTTATTGAGCCCTGAGAAAACGTTTGCTTTTGAAAATTGCGAGACCCCTGTAATTACTACGGTACGTATAAAGCGATTAAGAGCTTTGATAACAGTAAAAAAAGAGCTCATAACTTTCAAGTTTGCTTGGGCCAGCTCAAGATTGTTTATAGTGCTTAAAACAGGATAGTCGTACTCGTCAATAAGAATAACAACTTTATTTTTTTCAGCTAATTTCTTAACAAGCCATTCAAGTTTATCTCCAGGATCTGAAAATGAGGATACATCAATGTCCAGTTCATGAGCTTTTAAGTCTATCCTTGAAGCCAGTGATTGTTCTAGTTTTTCAGCAGATTCGTTTCTTAATGCGGAGAAATCTAAAGTTATAACAGGGTGTTTTGGCCAGTCATAATTGCTTGAATGTATCCACAGTCCCTTGAAAAGTTCTTTATTTCCTAAGAATAATTCTTCGAGGGTTGATATAAGAAGTGATTTCCCAAAGCGTCGTGGACGTGAAAGAAAATAATAATCGTCATTAGTTACGAGGCTATATATTGACTGCGTTTTATCAATGTATAGATATCCTTCTTCAATAATATTTTTAAATGAGCTCGTGGCTGTAGGTATTTTTTTCATTAATTTTATTAAATTTTAGAGATGCTTGTATTTTGCTAAGAAAGCTAGTTTTTTATCTGTTGTTTATTCTACTCTTTATTCTCCTTCTGATCAATATTTCACAATATAGGTATAAGTAAAGAGGAAAATGGTTATTTTTCAGTTTTCTTGCATACCCCTTTAGAGAGATGTGCAAGATTTTCTTAGATAGGGAGTTAAAGCGCTACTTTTATACTTCATAAAATTGGTAGTTTTGGGGGGGTGGTGCTCTTGATGTAATTCCTTAAGTTTCAACATGAGAATGTTTAGAAATGTGTAATAACTTCGTATGGGCCAAGATTTGCTTGTGAAGGTGTCTTTGTTAGACATCGTTTTGATAAACTTACTGGTGTAGTGTGGTAAAAAGAGTTTTCTATTGTGTAGTGCTAGAGTCTTGAGAAAAAAGGAAAACCGAGACAGAAGTTTGTTCTGCCTCGGTAGTAGAGATAGTCTTATTTATTTGAAAAACTTAAGGATATCGTTGAAAGTTAAGAAGATGACAAGCCCAATTACAGCAAGCCACGTATAATAGTGAATAGCTTCACGTGCCTTGTCAGAGAGAGGGCGCTTCATGATCGCTTCAATGGTGAAAAAAAGAATCTGTCCACCGTCGAAAATGGGAAAAGGAAGAAGGTTGAACACGGCAAGATTTACACTAATAAAAGCGAGCATAAAGAAAAACATTTTCCAGCCTTGAGCTGCAAATTGGGTTACTTGATGAATAAGAGCAAGAGGCCCTCCCAGTTGTCCCCGTTCTTTTCCGATATTTTTAAAAATCCCAAATATCTTAGCTGCTAATTCGTTTGTAGTGTTAAATCCAGCTTTTACAGCCTCTAGGAAAGCTTTCTTTTCAGTATGCCATGTTACCCCTAAGCGTGGTTTTTTTTGTGCACCTTCGCCTTGTGATTCTGATGTCAATTCTATTTTTTGAGCAGATCCGTTGCGTAGTATGTCTATGGTAACTGGTTTACCTATAAAGGGAGTTAATTCCTCAAGAAAAGATTTTGTATTAGGGGTAGCTTTATTGTTTACGCCTGTTAAGACATCTCCTTCTTTTAATTGAGCTTTTTCTGCCGGCGTCCCTGAATGAACTGCCTGAATAATAGGCTTTTGATTTTCATCATAGGTGGAACCGATGCCGGGTGCTCCGGTCATATAAAGAGCAGTAAAGGTTGCGTAAGCAAAAATCAGGTTGAAGAGTATGCCTCCAAACATAATAAGTAGTTTTTGCCAATAGGGTTTGGCGTTAAAGGATCGTGGATTTGGAGTAGAAGGTTGTCCTGTTTCGGTTTCTTCTTCGGATCCTGCTAGTTCAACATAACCCCCTAAAGGAATGGCTGAAAGCGCAAACGTTGTCTCTCCTATTTTCTTTTGTAAAATACGGGGTCCAAAACCTATAGAGAATGAGGGTGCATAAACGTTAAAGAGTTTAGCAAAAATAAGATGCCCAAATTCATGAAATACGATTAAAAAACTTACTCCAATAATTGCGAGGATAATCAAAGGAATACTGTTTACGAGGAAATGTCCTATAGTTTCGATAAAAGTCTGTGGTTGCATAAGAAATTTCTCCTTTAAATTAAATTGACAAATAAAAATATATGACATGCTCTTCTTGTACCTAGCTTACTGATTTTAAAAGAGTAAGCAACTCTTTCCTAGGCTCATTTAGTGTGGCGAGTATGATAAAATTCTTATATGATACAACTTCTTTTTTTATTGATTGAAAGCTCATAAGTATGAATTTTTCTATCTAGGGAAATGCTTAATAGGTTCGGCAGCTAGTTATCTCCTTAAAAACGGAAGGAGAGAGACAGGTTTTTATAGACACTTACCAGTGTTTATGTACGAGTTGTCGTGCCGGCAGAGCACTACTCTTCTTTGGAAGGTTTGGTCTTTTATAACAAATTGTTCCTTAAATTGACAAATAAAAAAAATATGATAAACTCTTTATCTACATAGCTTACGGATTTTATAGAGTAAGCAGATGTTTTCCTTAACTTTTAAACTTGAAAAAAACGGTAAAATCGTTATACTGAATACAACCTCTCTTCTTATTGATTGAAAGCTCATATATGAATTTTCAGTCAAGATAGAAGCTGAATAGGCACTGTAGCTGAAGATGTCATCAGAAGCAGTATAGCAGGTACGCATTTTTTCAAGACAAGAAACAATGTTTTAATAAGAATTATGTTAGTTATGAAGATACGTTATTTCATTTAACCAGGTGGTACAGTATGCCTACAATAAATCAATTAGCGCGTCATGAGCGCCAAAAATTAAAGGTAAAGTCCAAAAGTGCCGCATTAAAAGGTTCACCGCAAGTGCGTGGAGTCTGTGTGCGTGTTTTTACGACAACACCAAAAAAGCCTAACTCTGCTTTACGTAAAGTAGCTCGTGTGAAACTTTCAACGGGCATTGAAGTTACAGCTTATATCGGGGGAGAAGGCCATAATTTGCAGGAGCACTCTGTGGTTTTAATTCGTGGCGGAAAAGTAAAAGATTTGCCAGGTGTTAAGTATCACGTAGTGCGAGGTGCATTAGATTCTGCTGGCGTTCAAAACAGACGTCAAGGTCGTTCCCTGTATGGTACAAAAGCTCCAAAGAAGAAATAAGAGGAAAGGTGAGGCATGCCTAGACGTAAATCGGTTAATTTTGTTCGTTATATCGCGCCAGATGCACGATATGGTTCAGAAACCGTACAAAAATTAATTAATGTAATGATGTTCGGCGGCAAGAAAAATGCTGCACGTACAGTCGTTTACGATGCGCTTGATATTTTGGTTAAAAAAGCGGGTGGCGATAAAGAAAAGGGACTTTCTCTTTTCATTAAAGCTCTCGATCAAATCATCCCAAGTATTGAAGTTCGCCCACGACGAGTTGGCGGTAGTGTGTATCAGATTCCTGTAGAGGTTCCTCACAAACGTGGGAGAGCACTTGCGCTACGTTGGTTAATTGCTGCAGCTAAACCTCGTCCTGATAAAACAATGGGAATTAGGTTAGCACACGAATTAATCGAAGCATCTGAGGGTCGCGGGACTGCTGTTAAAAGAAGAATGGATGTTTACAAAATGGCAGAAGCAAACCGTGCTTTCTCTCATTATGCTTGGTAAAAGGTAAGCTCATGAGTTATGTTTTAAATAAATATCGTAACATTGGGATAGCGGCTCATATTGATGCTGGTAAAACAACTGTTACTGAGCGTATCCTTTTTTATACAGGAGCCATTCATAAAACTGGTGAAGTACATGAAGGTGAAGCAACTACCGACTGGATGGAGCAAGAAAGAGAACGTGGTATAACGATTACCTCTGCTGCTATTAGTTGTAACTGGAGAGATTATAGTATCAATATTATTGATACTCCAGGTCACGTTGATTTTACTATTGAAGTTGGCCGTTCATTGCGCGTTTTAGATGGCGTAATTGCGGTTTTTTGTGGAGTAGGTGGGGTTCAACCTCAGTCAGAGACAGTATGGAGACAGGCAAATCGCTATAGGGTTCCACGCATTATTTTTGTTAATAAATTAGATCGTATTGGGGCTGATTATTTTAAAGTAATCGCTGACGTTAATAATAAGTTACATGCAAACGCATTGGCAATGCAGTTGCCTTTAGGCGCTTCAGATGAGTTTTATGGTATTATTGATCTTTTGACTCGTAAACTTGCTACATTTAGTGAAGAAGATAAGGGAATTAAAGTTACCTGGTCTGATGTTCCTAAAGAGCATGAAGAGCGTATGGAAGAGTTGCGCGCTAAGATCGTTGAGCGAGCTGCGGATCTTGATGAAAAACTCGGTGAAAAATTTTTGAATGAAGAAACACTTACTATGGATGAAATAAAAGCTGCTTTGCGAAAAGGAACTATTGAGCGGAAAGTAACGCCAACGTTCTGCGGTACTGCTTTTAAAAATAAGGGTGTGCAGCTTGTTCTTGATGCTGTTATCGATTATTTACCGTCTCCTGCAGATATTCCTCCGGTTGAAGGACTTAATCCACGAACTGAAGAAAAAGAACTACGTGCAGCTGAACTTGAAGAGCCTTTTTCAGGTCTTATCTTTAAACTGATGAATGATCCTTTTGTAGGTATTCTCAGTTTTATTCGGGTCTATTCAGGGCAGCTTAAATCAGGTTCTTATGTATTTAATTCCACACGAGGAACTAAAGAACGGATAAGTCGTTTAGTAAAAATGCGCGCTAATAAAAAAGAAGAAGTTCAAGAATTAAGAGCGGGCGATATTGGTGCTATCGTTGGTATTAAAGATGCTACAACGGGCGATTCATTATGTGATGAAGCTCATCCAATTTTACTTGAAAAAATCGACATTCCAGCTTCAGTTATTTCAACATCTGTTGAGCCGAAAAACAAGACCGATTATGAAAAGATGACGATCGCTTTAAGGAAGATGTCACAAGAAGATCCTTCTTTTCAATTTTCTTTTAATCCAGAAACTAACCAGACTGTTATTAAAGGAATGGGCGAACTTCATTTAGAAATTATCGTAGATCGTATTAAACGTGAACAAAAGGTCGAATTAGTTCAAGGAAAATTGCAGGTAGCTTTCAAAGAAACTATTACCAAGCCTGTAGAAATTGAAGGTAGATATATTAAACAATCTGGTGGACGGGGTCAGTATGGTCATGTGTGGTTAACACTTGAACCGCTTCCTCGAGGTAAAGGTTATACTTTTGAGAACAAAGTAGTAGGAGGATCGATCCCTCGTGAGTTTTTCCCGGCCGTTGAGAAAGGTCTCGACGAAGCGAAAAACACCGGTATTTTGGGAGGATTTCCTGTTGTTGATTTCAAAGTAAGTCTTACCGATGGGTCCTATCATGATGTCGACTCTTCAGAATTAGCCTTTAAGATGGCGGCTAGTATGGCGTTTAGATCGGGTATGGCTAAAGCCGATCCAGTATTGTTAGAACCGATTATGAAAGTTGAAGTCAACACTCCAGAAGAATATATGGGCGATGTGATGGGAGATTTAAGCTCTCGTCGTGGCCGAATATTAAGTATGGATTCGAAAGTTGAAACAAGTGTTATTGTGGCTGAAGTTCCTCTTGCTGAGATGTTTGGTTATGCTACGACATTGCGTTCAATGTCGAAGGGACGAGCTGATTATTCTATGGAATTTGATAGTTATCAGGAAGTTCCTAAGCATGCACAAGAGCAGATTCTTAAAGCTGTTTAGATAGTGAGTATATGTTAATTTATGTTGTCGGGAGATTGCGATGGCAAAAGGTGTTTTTGAGCGTAAAAAGCCTCATTTGAATACGGGTACCATTGGTCATGTTGACCATGGTAAAACGACGTTGACGGCCGCTATTACTTCTGTTTTAGCAAAAAAGGGGTATGCAGAGGCGAGAAAGTTTGATCAGATTGATAATGCACCAGAAGAAAAAGCACGTGGTATTACCATTGCTATTTCTCACGTTGAGTATGAGACGGATAAGCGTCACTATGCTCACGTTGACTGTCCAGGCCATGCTGATTATGTAAAAAACATGATCACCGGTGCTGCACAGATGGATGGTGGAATTTTAGTAGTTTCCGCGGCTGATGGTGCTATGCCTCAGACTCGTGAGCATATTTTGCTTGCGAAAAACGTTGGGGTGCCATCAATTGTTGTTTTCCTTAATAAGGTAGATATGGTTGATGATTCTGAAATGACAGATATGGTTGAGGAAGAAATTCGTGAACTTCTTACCAAGTACGGTTTTCCAGGAAATGAAGTTCCATTTATTCGTGGTTCAGCATTGAAAGCTTTGCAAGGTGATGAAGGCGAACTCGGCGCTCAAGCTATTATGAAGTTAATGGATGCACTAGATTCGTATATTCCAGAACCGTTACGTGAAATCGATAAACCGTTCCTTATGGCAGTTGAAGGTGTGTTCTCAATTCCTGGCCGTGGTACAGTTGCTACCGGTAGAATTGAACGTGGTAAGATCAAAGTTGGTGAAGAAGTTGAACTAGTAGGCTTTGGTTCTACTCAAAAAACTACGGTAACTGGCGTAGAAATGTTTAGAAAAGAACTTAATGAAGGACAAGCGGGAGATAACGTAGGTCTTTTACTTCGTGGTATCAAGAAAGAAGATATCGAACGTGGTCAAGTACTTTCAAAAGTCGGTACCGTTAAACCTCATAAAAAGTTCAAGAGCGAATTTTACGTTCTTTCTAAAGATGAAGGTGGACGACATAGTCCTTTCTTTCAAGGGTATAGACCACAGTTTTATTTCAGAACTACTGATGTAACTGGTGTTGTGTCGTTGCCGGCAGGTCGAGAAATGGTAATGCCTGGTGATCACGTATCTGTTGAAGTTGAGCTTATTGCTCCAATCGCAATGGAAAAGGATCAACGTTTTGCAATCCGTGAAGGCGGTAGAACAGTGGGATCTGGTATTGTAGTAGAGATTCTGGATTAATAGGATTATATGAAAAAACAGAGAATTCGTTTGACACTTAAATCATACGATCATCAATTATTAGATAAAGCTGTTAAGCAAATAGTTATGGCTGTTAAAAGAGCAGGTTCCCACGTTGTGGGGCCTGTTCCAATGCCCAACAAACGGCGTTGTTTTACTGTTCTTTCCTCTCCTCATGTTGATAAGGAAGCACGAGAACAGTTTGAGTTAACGACGCATAGAAGGGTTTTGGATATCGAATCCCCTTCAGATGCAACAATGGATGCGCTTATGAAGTTAAGTATTTCGTCAGGTGTTGACGTTGAAATTAAGTAATTAGGGAAAGGTTATACACATGGTGTACGGACTCTGGGGTAAAAAAATAGGCATGACCCAAGTTTTTTCAGAACAAAATAAAGTAGTCCCGGTGACCGTTATTGATGTGGCAAATTGGTATGTGACCCAAATTAAGACAAAAGATGTTGACGGTTACAATGCGGTAAAGCTTGGTTGTGTGAAAAACAAATATGCAGAGCGTTCATTTGAAGTAACGTGGCTTTCTGAGCCAAGAAAGTATTTTAGTACTTTTAAAGAAGTCCCTATAGATTCGGAAACTGCTGGTGTAGAAGTTGGTCAGTTTGCAGATCCTTCGCATTTTATTGCTCAAGGTGATATAGTGGATGTCTTTGGAATTACAAAAGGTGCTGGATTTCAGGGCGTAGTAAAAAGACACGGATTCTCTGGGGGTAAAGC
>JACDFK010000001.1 GCA_013815795.1 Candidatus Babelota bacterium
GGCTGGGCTTGGGCTCAATTACAGAGATTTATTGTGTATAAAGCTCAAGCAGTAGGACTGAAGGTTGTGTTTGTTAATCCTGCTTATACCAGTAAAACATGTGCAGAGTGTAAAGAACTGGGAATACGAGTTAAACATCGCTTTGTATATAAAACATGTGGAATCCAACGACACAGTGACTTGAATGCAAGTCTAAATATCAGTAGGATTGCAACATCTGCCGATGCTGCAACGGGTGCAGTAAATCACCCGAATATGAAAGCTGCCCTAGCGTAGCTACTATAAGCCACCCACTTTAGTGGATGGTAGTTTACATAATTTCTTTCTTAAAAGGAAGATTATTAAAGTAAAATAAAGATGAACGTAGTATAGAGTATAGCATACCATATACTCTAATTATACAGGGCATGAGAGCTATAGAAGCTCTTTACTGGATAGAACAAGCTAGCTCTACAGTGTCCTTATCAAGCATGGTAGGTGCTTCAACAACTACTTCTTTACTCAGCTCCTCAAAAGAGGAAAGCGTTCGAATTTGAGCCCCTTCATCTTTTAACCCAATAAGAACTTTATTTCCGCGGGGACTAAAACCTACTACATAAATTGGACAAGAAACATGCAGCTGCCTTAGACCATTTGTCGATTCAACATCCCATATCCGAGCTGTTTTATCCAATGACCCCGTAAGAATGGTAGTTGCTTCAGGACTCCATGCTACGGAGTATACTGCAGCATTGTGTCCGTTGAATTCTTTTACTTTCGTTCCCTTCTCTACATCCCATATACAGGCTGTACAATCATCAGAACCGGTAACAACCATGGTCCCATTGGGGCTAAATGCTACTGAATTAACTCTATCAGCATGCCCTTTAAACTCATGTATAAGATTCCCCTTTTGATCCCATAACCGAGCTGTTTTATCCCACGATCCCGTTAAGATTTTTCTTCCACAGGTACTCCAAACTACCGAAGAGATAGCGCCTGTATGACCTTTAAAAACCGCTATCGCGTTTCTCGAGAAAATATCCCACAACCGAGCTGTCCCATCATAAGATCCAGTAAGAAAGATTTTTCCACACGGCCTAAAGGCAACTGCCGAAATATAATCAGAGTGCCCCCTAAATTCTCGTATTAAGCTACTGTCATAAATATCCCACAAACGTATAGTAGTATCGCTCGAACAGGTAAGAACTCGAGTATTACCAGGGCTAAACGCTACTCCCCAAATGGAAAGGGTATGCCCTTCAAAGGTAGTTATTAAATCCCCCGTTTTTGTATTCCATAGACGAGCTCTCTCATCTCCTGAACCAGTAAGAACTCTTTTCCCATCAGAGCTAAAAGCTCCTGAAATTACCTCTTCTTTATGGGGTAACTGTATAACCGGCTGTTCCTGTTGTTCTGTCATTTCTAGCAGAGTTTCTTGTTCCATACTGTAAATCGAGACATGTAATAGACCGGCAATCGCTATAAAAGCTCTTAGTAGCTTTGACATAGAGTTCATAAAAACCTCTTTAAATTTTATATTTGCATGTTTTTTATATAATAAAAAGTATCATTATCTATTATATAAAATTATTACAAAACAAACAATTTTAAAATTGAATATTTGCACGCATAGTCAAACAATGCACTAAGCATTCTACTTTTGCCTCACAAAAAACAGAATAATTATAGATAAAGCGCATTATCAATCAGAGGAGCAACAGAACGATGACAGGCAGATACAGCACTCTCTGTACACAGCGCTCTCTGTACGTTGAATTTTATTTTTAAGATTTTTATGAAAACCATTAACTGAGCAGAAGCAAAAAGGTTCTTTATTCAAATAAGGAACCTTTTTGCTCTATCATATTTTAAAACTTATCTTTATGCTTCCTCACCACAATTTTCACGGGTGCCCCCACAAGATCGTATTCAGCTCTCAATATGTTCTCAAAAAATCCCAGTTGTGACTGCTCAAACCAGTCAGGCTCATTAACGATCATCTGGATTACGATAGGCGCCGTTCTAACTTGGCGAACTTCATAGACTCTCAAATGTTCTTTATTATGAAAAAGAGGCTTTTTTGCTAAACTTGAAACAAAAAGCCTATTTATTTTGCTATTATCAAACTCGAAGCTATATTTTTTCCATACCTTCGAAACCAAAGGCATAATTCGCCCTATGTTTTTTCCAGTTTTACAAGAGATATTTAATATAGGAACTTTTTTTAGAAAATGTTCATACTCTTCAAAACAGCGCTCAAGATCCAATTTACCTGTTTCTGTCATCAAATCTTCTTTATTAATCAAAAGAATAAATGCTTTATAATGCTCCGTAAAACCGTAAAAAGCTAACTTCAGCTCTTGATCTACTAACGTATGGGAAGCTCCATCAATAAGTAACAAGATGATGTCAGATTTCTTCAGCGCCTGAAATGAACTTTTTACCATAAGTGGCTCTAAATCACCCTCGACAGCCCTTTTTCTTCGAATTCCGGGAGTATCAATAAGCTCAATAACTTCTTTATAAAAAGTGATAGGCTCAGAAAAAGCTTCACGGGTCGTCCCTGCAACTTCTGAAACAATCGCCCGCTCTTCATTAAGTAAAGCGTTCATTAAAGATGATTTACCCACGTTGGGTTTACCTAAAAGCATCACCTTAAAAGAAGGTTTTTCCTCGGGTTTTAAAAGCGATTTTTCTGGTAAGAGTCCTACTACAGCATCAAGTACGTCTTCAATACCCCGTGCATGTTCAGCAGAAATAGCGATGATATTTGAAAAACCTAAACGATCAAATTCATGGAGATTTTCGTCAGTTTTTTTATTATCAGATTTATTAATAACAAGAACACACGGCTTCTTTAATTTATGAAGATACGTAGCTATTTCTCTATCTTCCGGCAAAAGACCAACTGTCCCATCAACCATAAAGATTATAACATCAGCACTCTCTATCACAGAAAGAACCTTTGAACGGATAAGTTCAAACAGAGGATCTTGAGATTTTCTCAAATGAATACCACCGCTATCTACAAGATTAAAGCGCACCCCTCTCCACTCAGTGTCTTCTTTAATGAAGTCTCGAGTGACCCCTTCATAATCCATAGTTATACTTTTTACATCGGTGGAAACGCGGTTGAAAAAGGTTGATTTACCCACATTCATACGACCGACAATAACCACCGACCCTCTTATTTTCATAGATTCTCCTTATCAGGTACAACAGTAATAGTTCCCGGAAAAAGGTCTAAAATCATATGCGATTTTTGCCATTTTTCGGAATCTTTGTTAAAAGTGGTGTTTTCTTCTTGTGCACTACGGGTTGATGAAACTGGTTTCACCGTAGCAGTATTCTTTAATGGACGTTCTTTTGGAGCTCCTCCCGTAAAAAGAGGAATAACAGCTACTCCTTCTTGATAAAAACGAACAAACAGAGGAAGCCATTTTTTTTTCGTACTTTCAAGCATATCTTTAAAAAAAAGAATATCTTCAGGAAACGTTACCGTAACCGTTTTCGCTTCGACTTCAAACACAGGAACACCGGCCTGCCTAAAAATCGAAACGATAAGAGGATCTTTAAGCTTTACTATTTCTTGGAGGCACGCTGCCCATTGCGATTGAGCAGTCTGATGTATTTCCACAGGGGGGATGTCCTCACTCCCTTTTAAAGGCCCCTTCTGTAGCTCAGAAGAGTTGTTGCTTAAAGGAGCCACGTTAACCATAGTGGCGCTATCGCTCATTACCACAGAGCCCGGTGTGCGACTATTTACAGAAATAGTTCTGCTTGTGCTCGTACTGCTAGCAGCTCTCGACTGAATGCCACTGCTCGTACTATCATTAGGACCAGCACCACCTGTTATAGGCCTATTATTCGTAACACGAGCGCTAACAGAAGGTTTTTGAGTAGTATCTTCCTCTACCTGAGCCATCTTTAAAAACATCATTTCAAGGAGCGCATGCGGCGCAGCCGTCTTTGAAAAAAGGGGCTCATAGGTATAACACAGTTCAAAAAAGCCAATCAACTTTCCATACGAACATAACTGAGCTATTTCTGTGACTTGACCATGAACAGGTAGCCCCTCTACGCTCACATCATTTTTTAACCATAAGCATGAACGTAATAATTCGATAATTTTTTTCCATAAAAGCACAGCATTCTGCTTTTTAAGATCTAACTTCTCGCACATTAACAGCACATCACGTGCAGATCCCTTGGCGATGGTGAGCAGAAGCTGACACACTCGATCGTCATCTACGCTTCCCATAAGCTCTACAACTGAACTTTTTGTAATAGACTGATAAGCAATTCTTAATCGTTCAAGAAGATTCAAAGCATCTCTCATAGAGCCGGTCGATTCTCGGGCAATAAGCATTAAAGCATCTCGATCACACGATATAGACTCACGTTCACAAATCATTTGAAGATGGCCGACAATTGCATCGTGTGCAACCGGCTCAAAAAATAGATTAAAACAACGAGATGAAACAGTTTCAAGAATCTTATGTGGGTCTGTTGTTGCAAGCATAAATACTACCGAAGAAGGCGGCTCTTCAAGAACCTTTAAAAACGCATTAAATGCAGCCTTACTTAACATATGTGCTTCATCAATTAAATAGATTTTTTTTCCTCCAAGAACCGGAACAAATGACGAGGCATCTACTATTTGGCGAACATTATCTACTCCTGTGTGAGAAGCAGCATCGATCTCCATAAAATCAGGATGGTTCATACTCTGCATTGCTAAGCATGAAGTACATTCTAAGCAAGGAAACTGTTGGCCTTGAGGGCTCTTTTGAAACTCCTTTAAGGCATGACAGTTCAAAGCAGCCGCGAAAATACGGGCAATACTTGTTTTACCACATCCGCGAGTTCCTGATAAAAGATACGCAGGAAAAATAGCATTTCTAAAAAGACTATTTTTAACAAGACGAACAACTAATGATTGACCAACAACCTCATCAAAGTGCCTTGAACGCCATTTACGCGCCAGGTTCATATGCATACTACTATCCTTGAAAAGCTGTATAGATCATTATCGGTATCACGGGTATCTATAAAAAAAGGAAGCTTATACAAGCACTTATTACCCTTGCTGCTTCCTTTCGGACCTGACAAATTAAGCAACAGCCTCTTTATAAGCTTCCAACTTTTAAATCTGGTGGAGAGAGAGGGATTCGAACCCTCGATACCCTTTTCAGGGTATACGTGATTTCCAATCACGCTCTTTCGGCCTCTCAGACACCTCTCCTTATTATTCTTTACTTTCTGTAGCAGGAGCTTCCGATGACTCAGTATTTCCAACCGAGGTTTCAGCCGCTTTTTGTTCAGGAGCGCGAGCACCTGAACTATCGTGCTGTTGACCCGTTGACTGTTGTGCTACTCGGGGCCTCTGTTGTGTTTGCTGTTGTTGAGGAGCGCCTGTTCTTTTAGGACGTCGAGCTCCAGCAGCCGATCTTTTTTTAGCAGCTTCTTCTTCATCTTCACCTTCGAACCCATGATAGGTGGTTTCAAAAGAATCAGAAGCGAGTAATTCTTCTTTAGGCCTTGAAGCAGCAACTTCTTTACCTCTTTTTACCGAGTCTACAAGCCAATCAATCAACAACCTTACTGAACGTGGAGCGTCATCATTTCCTGGAATAACGAAATCGATTCCAGTCGGATCACCGTTTGTATCTACAATAGCGACAATAGGAATCCCTACTGCACGTGCTTCTTTTACGCAGACATGCTCTTTTTTAACATCTACTACAACCACAGCACCTACAGGCCATGATAAATTTCTTATTCCACCAACTATACGATGTAAACGTGCAACCCGTTTTTTAAGAGTATTAAGCTCTTTCTTTTTATAAGGGAACTGTTCCGATTTTTCGATAATATCTTCATAATTAAGACAGTTAGCGATCGCTTTACGAACCATACGGTTATTAGTAAAAGCTCCTCCAACCCATCTATATTTCACTAAAGGACTATTGGTTTCTTGTGCAGCATACTCAATCGCGTCCTGAGCAGCTTTTTTTGTACCAACCCATAAAATGGTGCGACCTTCTGATGCAACCTGTTCCAAAAATTTAGCAGCGCGTTCAAGACCTGCCGCTGTTTTAGAAACATCAATCAAATGAATATCATTTTTACTTCCCCAAATATAGGGCTTCATCTGAGGTGACCAGCGAGCAGTTTGATGCCCAAAATGAACACCATTCTTTATTAATAAACGTAAATCAATCATATATATTACCTCTATAGGGTTACAACAATTATTTCCGGGCATAATTACTACTAATTATCAGCCACCCTGGTAACGGAAATAAGAAATTAAACAAAATCTTACACGTGTAATCTAGTATACCAAAAAAACAATATATTGCAAAAGAAAGCCCTTTCGTTCATAAAACCTAGCAAGCCTCTCAATGAGCCAAAGTGGCTTGAGGATAATTTATTGCAAAATCAAGCAAATTGATATCAGTTATCCGTGTAAACCAACCATATCTTCTAAATTGATCCAGATGAATTATTTTTAGTTCAGCTTCTCCCAATGTTAAAAATAAATGATCATTACCGATCAATCTTTAGCTAATTTTTTCAAAGCAGCATCATATTTTTCTACTAGTTCTTCGTACATTTTCTGTAATTTTAGATTTTCACTTATTTGGAAAGCTTCTAATTCTTTACGTACCGGTTTCAAAATAAGAACATCCCCGTCAACTCTAATTTTAAACTGACTATCTTCATTGAGATCGAGTAACTCCAGAATAGGTTTGTCAATTAAAAGAGCCAAGCTGTTTCCATGTTTTGATAATCTTTTAATCACACTTTCTCCTCAATAATTATGTAGTTTTGTATGTGAATATTGTATCATAAAGTAACTATAGTTTAAACAAAGTATTTACTAAATAGCAACGCAAGTTTGAACTTAATGTTAACTTAAAATGATAGTGCTGTTAGTAGCATACCACTCCACCATGACTGCACCATGAGAAAAACGAAATTATTTAATTCTTGAAATAGGATAACAAGAAAAAAATCTCTCAAAACCGTTTTATCTACTATCTTTGGACCCATAAATATTTTATTAAGTTCATTTACAAGAGCTCTAATTCTAGGACCTTCACATTCCTCTCGTTATCTTTTCAAAAATTTTTATCTAAAATTGTCTTCTTTACTATACGAAAAACAGAATCAACAACTTGCTTCCCGGCCGACGATTTTTTCTCAACATATTTTGATATATATCTAATTTAAATTTAAATATATATCAAAATATTGCTATTTGATTATAAATATGTTAATATAAAAGTAATCAATACTAAACAATTTTTAATCTTGCTCCAAAGGAGTTTTATTAAAATGAAAAATTTATATTTAATGTTCACGTTTTTGACGGCTATTGTAGGAGGGGTTGTTTCTCAAAGTTACGCTATGGATAGCTCACAAAACAAATCAGACCAAATAAAATTATATGTTAGAAATGATACCGCCGGTGCTTATGCTCAAGGGTGGAATATCCAGGTTAACGTAATACTAAAAAATGGAAAAAAAAAAAATTCCGAATAGCGCCTGGTGATATACAAATCTTAGGAAAAGCGGTTGAAATAGATAACATTACATATCACTCGTATGGTACTCTATGGGAAAAAACCTCAAAAGAATGGCCTATCGATTTTAAGAATAAACTTAATCCTGAATCAGATCTTATTTTCTCTATAACAACATGGCTTGGAAACTGGAGTGTAAATACTGAATATATTACAGCCGGAAAACTACCAACGGGGATAAAGATTTCAGAAGGAGAATTAACGGATGAAAGGGACCCTTGGCAGGCTTTTCAACAAGCTAAATACTATAAAGATAGCGATCTTATAAAAGCATACCGTATAATGATGAACCTTCCCGTACACTTCACGAAAGATGAATTAAATACCACTTATAGATTCCTTTCCTCTAAATACCATCCAGATAAAGCTGTGGGTAATCCAGAAAAAGAACTATTTTATACCGAAATAATGAAACTTCTTGTAAATGCACGAGATGCGTTACAAAAAGAGCTCGATAAAAAAGAACGTTCTAAATAAAAATAGTAGCAGGCAGAGATATCACACTCTGCCTGCCAATAAACTTTTACATTTCACAAATCATAGTTACTACCAAATAAGAAGGTATTATATTCGCCATTTACGAGCTTTATATATTTTCCCCTTAAATTTCTTAGAAAAACTAAAAAACAGTACAAAAATGAGGAAGAATATAAGGAGTTTCACGAAGGGGACTCTGTGCTTGTAAAACATTATAAATAATATCAAGTGAAAGATCTTCTGAACCTTGAGGCATAAGATCATTTACTTTACCATACACTTCTTCGCCCGGCAAAGTATTGAGTATATCACTTCTAATGGGCCAACAATGATCGCCTCCGGCAATAAGTACAATATCTAAATGACTATTGGACTGATGTAATTGAAGAATCCGGGCATAGGCATTAAAATCAAAAAAAGGCGAATAACAGTCTATTAAGCATTGAAAAAACCTATCTTTTGTCATTTTATCCCATCCCCACACTTCGGAATAGATGCTTTTACTAGAGGTGATATCAATATCCATCATTTTTAAAAAATCACCATACCTAATAAAACCCTTTTTTGCTGAACCTATTGCACAATTATACACAGTCTCTATATATTCTTTTTCTTTTTTATTATCGATCACAAGCATAAGATTTCCGTAGGTCTTATAAGCCAATTTTTTTTGATTTTTAAAGTCATCTAACAGATCCTTGAATTCTATAGATGTTCGCCACCATCCTTCTCCTTCAAAGCTCAGAAAAAGATCTTTTTGTGCTAGCTCACTCTCTTTAGAAAGCAGTATAGATACTACAGCGATATAAAGCTTTCGAACTTCTATACTTTCCGCTTGTGCTTGCTCTAAAGGCTCAGTAACATTCGATACCCACTTATCAAGCGTACATAGTATACTCCACTTACGATTTTTTATTTGATCGATAGTCGATTCTGAAAGTATATGAATGCGCCGGTCAGTGTTTTTTTCACGATCTAACAAAGCTTTGAATGCCATTTTTAACTGTTCAAAATCTCTTTTATCTCCTACTATATGCATATCATGGAATACAATAAGTCTATTGTCTTTGGGCAGTTCGGCGACCGCTGTCGTAATAATGACAGCAAGCAGTGAAGTTGCATAAAGAATAAAACCTAGAAAAAAAGGAACTGAACAACAGTAATTTATGAAAGACTCCAACTACAGGCAATAAATATACAACAGTTTTCACCATACAAAATAAAAACACATAACTTTTTAAGAATCCTTTCAATTTAATCAAAACCTAAAATGAGTTTTTTTAAAAAGCTGCTTTTCTCCAGTCCCTCATTCTCTAAAAAATCTATTATAAATTTTCATTCATATCTCTAAAAGGATTTCGCAAGTCAAAACATAAGCATTTACTCATCTGTCTGTGTCAAGCTTTTTGCAAGTGCAAGGACCCCCATCGAAATAATAAGCAGATGTAATAAGTTTCAAACTATTTGATTATACATAAAAATCATTCAAGCAAAGACTTCGTATTCAAGTCCTAATCTGTTTACTATACATAGTATCTTATTCTTTGTTTTTCGCTAGAGCCCTTTCATGCATATCTCATACAGGAAGAACAAATAATACTTATACCTACAGAGAAGTTACAGCAGTAATTCCTTGCCAAATGTTACAATAAAAATTACACTGAAATAAAATATTTTTTTACTAAAGCATAAATGGTCTCAAAATTTTAAAATTTCTTGTTCCTAAGATATGAGTTTAGTTGGAATGCCCTTTTAATCTCAATAAGCGTTTGTTGGAAACAATATCCGATAGCCCTACTGCCCCTGAATGATACCCGAAAAGAACGGTCTTCTCATAAAAATTAAATGCTGGAGAAGTAACTGGATTTTCTTGCTTTTTGGTTAATTCTACTACCTTTCTCCTGATAAAGCATCCCATAAACAAACTCTCCCTTTAGTTGAGCCCGAGAAAATCATGCTTCCCGCTGAACTAAATGCCGCTGAACAGATAGAACTAGAATGCCATTTCAACTCTATCAACTAATCTCCAGCGAGAGCATTCCATACGCAGATCACTCCCTGAGATGACCCGTAAGAAGTTTTGTTCCGTTTGGACTAAATGCTAGGGACTCGATCTCTCCCTCATCATCCTATCTGTAACAGTTGCAACCCTGTTACAAGATCCCACAAACAAGCTGTTTTATCTTTAGATCAGGTAAAAAGGTTCTCCATGTAAAAAAGAAAATCATCGCCTTCACGGATCATCGTTAGGTGTTTTTCTTGAAATGTTTGAGGAGCGTAGTCACTTTCTTCAAGAATACGCCCTTTTTGATTCATGCAAGGAGCATACTCCATCATTGAAGCTATAAAGATACATGTACAAAAAAATAGTTTTTTATTTAAATCTACAAAATATAATCCTACTTTTAGTCAAAAACAATTTTAAAGCAAGGAACAAAGACCATAATAAGGACGATAATCTATAGGATCAATCTCTCCATCAAAATCTAAATCGAGAAGGTGATCTTCAGAAAGCGGTTTATTTTGTTTTAGATCAATTGAATCAACGGGGGGAGTAAAAACGATAGTAATCGAATCCCATTTCATTACATATTCTTGAACGAAATCCGGCAATCCGTTCAATATCTCATATTCTATAGAATCCTTGAAATTATTAACACGGAATCTCCCTTTACTTCTACCTTCGAGTGCTTTAGTAAAAAACCAAACCTGATAGGGGTTAGAGTTATTTCTTATCCAATCAGTTGCTTCACAAGAAGACAAACCCCATAAATAAGCTACCCCTTCATAAGATCCTAAGAGAATTTTTTTCCCGTCGAAACTAAAAGCCACTGAGTGAACCCCGTTGCAGTCAGCCTTTAATTTTAAAAGTTGGAGACCCGTTGAAGAATCCCATAAACGGGCTGTATCCTCCCCCCAAGAACAGGAAAGAATCGTGGTACTATCAGGGCTAAACGCTAATGATATAACCATTCCGTTATGGCCCTTTAATTTTAATAAACACTTTTTCTTTTCAATATTACATAAACTAATAATTCCATCCTTATAACCAAAAAGAACCAGTTGACGATCCGGACTAAATGCCACTGCCGAAATAAAATCCTTCTGAGTTCCTTTTAATTTAAACCCTAATAGTTCTCTCGTTTTTGCCACATGGAATACAGATACATTACCTTCAGATGTACCAAAAAAAATTTTTGCTCCATCTAAACTAAAAACGGCTGAACAAATACGGCCCCCATTAAAATGGAAGCACAACAAGCTTTGTCCTGTTACAGCGTCCCATACACTAACTATCCCCTCCAAAGATCCGGTAACAACGGTCGATCCACATGTGCTAAATGCCACCGACTGAATTCCTCCGACGTCTCCCTCTTGGGGTTCTTCCTCTACGTGCAAAAGCTGTTCTCCCGTTGACAAACTCCACAATCGAGCTGTTGTATCATCGGAACCTGTAAGAAGAGAATCTCCATCAGGGCTAAAAATTACGCAAGGTACAGATTGTGAATGTTGATCAAACTTAAACAACTGTTGTCCTGATTCTATATTCCATACACTTACAGTTTTGTCATATGACGCCATGGCCATTTTTTCCCCATTGGGGCTAAAGGCCACTGCTTTAATCAGATCAGTATGCCCCTTAAAAGTTTTAAGATATTCGAAATTAGAATCTAAGGTATGTCCAAGCATTAAAAGCGTAATATATCGCTTAATATCAGGCGGAAGAATTTTGAAATACATAAGCGTAAGTATAGTAGCACAATTGGAATAACTAACATGAGTAACTACCACGCAATCCTTATCCAGTCCTTTTATTACTTCCTTATAAAAAACAAAATCTTCGCCTTCACGAGTAATACTAAGGTGCTTACCCAAGAGTACTTGTGTAGTATGTTCACTTTTTTCAAAGATATCCCACTTTTCATCCATGCCTTTGATACATTGAACCATTGAAACTAGAAGAATACCTATACAAAAAAATAAATTTTTATTTATATGCATCATGTAACCTTATAAAAATGGATTATAATAATTCGATTCAATCTCTTCTACAAAAGCTTCACTATATCCCTGGGCTTGCAAAAAAGCATACGCATCTAACGCTGCCTTAATACCATTTCCCGAAGCTACACCTGCCTGCTTATACACTTTATCAGATACATCTCCTGCAGTAAAAATCCCCGGAATACTGGTTTGCTGATCATGCGGCCCCGCTACTATATACCCTTCTTTATCGGTAGCTATCCACCTTTTAAAGATATCTGAATTCGGGTGATGCCCAATAGCAAGAAAGACTCCATCTGTTGAAAGAGCTGTATGAGTATTTTCTCGTGTATTAACTATTTTTACACCCGTTACAGAAGTACCATTTCCTACAATTTCTTCTACGGTGGTGTTATATAACATAGTAATCTTTTGTGACCCTTTTAAGCGGTCTTGCATTGCAGGAGCAGCTCGTAATGCAGGCCCTCTTACAAGCATAGTAACAGAATCAGCATAAGAAGTAAGATACGTAGCCTCTTCCACAGCCGAGTCACCACCTCCCACTACTACCACTTTCTGATCTTTATAAAAAGGGGCATCACATACAGCACATGTAGAAACTCCTCCCTGGCCCCAATAGGTTTTTTCACCGGGAGTATCAAGACTATCACTTAAAAAACGGGGCTTTGCCCCGGTTGCTATAATAACTGTCAATGCATGAATTTCCTCGCCAGATTCTGTTCTTAAAAGAAAAGGCCATTGAGAAAAATCAACCTCTACAATGGTATCACTCACGCATACTGCGCCAAATGACTCTGCCTGTTTTCTCATTCTCTCAATAAGCTCCGATCCAAGAAGCTTAGGGGCTCCCGGTAAATTTTCTACATACGAAGTTTCAGTTAACTGCCCCCCAGGATTTCTTCCTTCAAAAACTATAGTCCGTACGGCAGCTCGTGCCCCATATAAGGCCGCACTAAGGCCCGCCGGCCCTGAACCAATAACTACTATTGGAATCAGATTTTTTACCTGAGAAACCTTTTTCCTATCAAAAACTAATGGTGTATGATGACCGCCCGTTTCTTTTGTGAAATCAATAGCCTCCAGAGGCTGTTCCAGAAGAGAGCAAAAAAAATATGAAAAAACGATTAACCAGCTATAATAGGAACAATGCATCACTATAACCTCTTATTTTTTTACGGGATTTTTCTTAAAGACAGTTTAATTTTTACCATACTTCAAGCGTATCATAACGCATTGGTTTGCCAAGGGCTTGTTTTTCTAAATGTAAGTCTTCAGCTCATCTAGTAGCTCTATGAAAATGCTCTATAACAAAAGAGTAGAATCTCCTAAATCATTACGGTGTGATTACCACCTAGAGTTATGAATTGACAAGCACATAGTAGGTATGAGATAACCTATATTTTCTGCCTTTATTTGATAAATTTGTAATTTCTAGAAAACCATTCCTTACCCATAAAGCACACAACGCAGTACTCGTACGCGGTTTAAATCCGAAAAGTTCACCTATCTGACGGCTTGTAATAACCTCAAAAGACTCAAATAATACCAGAGCTTTACGTTGTCGAAGATCAAGCTGCTTGATAAGCCCGCTTTGATCTGATGAACCTTCGCAAGCGGCTCTCGTCATACGCTCTACTATGTATTCACAAGAATAAGCCATCCCCTCTAGAAAATATTCGATCCATGTGGTGATGTCTGCTTCAGCACGCCCTAAATAATAGTTATGTGATTCACCTTTATTAAGTGCTTCATAATAGGCGCCCAGATTTCGTGCATAATATTCTTCTAATGAATATATCCCCTTTAAATCATAGCCCCCAAGATGTAGAATTAACGTAGTAATGAGACGAGCCGTTCTTCCATTTCCATCATAGTAAGGATGGATAGTCGCAAACTGATAATGAGCTATTGCAGCGATAAGGGGACAGGGCAACTCATTATCTTTATTAATCCAATCGATCATAGATGACATAAGATCGTGTACATCTTGAGCTTCAGGCGGTAAATAAACAATAGCTTTGGTTTTACCATCTCTAATAACATTTTGTCCATCTCTATACTCTGTAGACTTTACCTTTGTTTTTCCATTTCCCATTAATAAAGCGTGAAGAGTCTTAATCATTTTTTCAGTCAATGGTGTGCCTGACGCAGCCCAGCACTCTACCTTCGTAAAAGCAGCATAATAACCTCTTACTTCCCGTTCATCGCGCTCTCTACCAGGAAAATGGCCTTCATGCTTTAATACCAGTTCAACCTGATTAGAATCAAGCCTATTTCCCTCGATGGCGGTAGAATAATGAGTTGTATAAAATCGGGCGGTCTCCCTTAAAGAACTAAGAACTAGCGGCGTTAAAGGAGCATGTAAAACTTTCTCTTTTGAAGCTTCAATTCTCAAAAGGCAACTCACTATTCTGGGTGTTATTATATACTGGGGTTTAAATTTTGTCGGCATAAGAATGACCCCCTATTATGTAGTGTTCTTTCTAATAGTATGCTGATAAAATGCCGATAAATCAAATACAGTAAGCTTTAAAATTTAACTATTAACTCATGCATACATTATCCAGCCTGATCGATTCAAGCAATAGACATGCGTCTTCGACTCAAGTTTCTAATAATTTTTATCGGCATAATAACGGCATATTATCGGCATATTTTCCTTTAATGATATGCCGATAATATGCCATTAATTAAAAACGGTGTGGCTTGAATTGAGTAAATATTTAGCAGAACAGCACATAAAGCACTTTATGTGCTAACCTTTTAAAATAAAGTGTAAACAAATAAAATCTAACTAATCGTCTGCCCGACAATAAGAGTTTTTAGCACGCCCTATTTTTTTATTACCTAATCCATTCTGTCCCGTTTTTAAAGATCACCCCAATGTCTCTAATCTGCTCTTCCTTAAATCTATTATCCTCTATCAAAAGCTTTTTAAGATTAAAGAGCTTTACAATTTCATGGGGAATTTCTTCCAAATTATTATTACTTATATCGAGCGATCTTAAAAAGAAAAGTTTTCCTATGTGACGAGGAACTGATAGAAGATTATTTCCCCGAAGATAGAGCCACTCAAGCATGCTAAGATCTCCAATAAATGAAGGAACTTCGGTTAAAAAATTATTACTCAAATCTAGTGATTCGAGTTCTTGAAAATACCTTATTACAGCAGGAACAGTAGTAAATTTATTTGCATGAAGATCAAGCTTTCTAAGATGGGAAAGACCGGCAAACTCATCTGGCAAAGCAATCAACCTATTATTACCTACATACAAATCTTTAAGATCAGTCAGCAAGCTAAGGCTTTTAGGCAGATCAGATAAACTATTACGGGTTACAGAAAGCATCCTGAGCGACGAAAGTGTTCCCAAGCTTTCTGGTAAAAATCTAAGAGCGTTATTATCTAAAAAAAGCTTTTCAAGATGTGTCATATTTTTGATAGCATCAGGTATCTCTTCTAAAGAACATCCATTTAAATGCAACTCTTCAAGGTTTATATACGTACAAAGAGCAGGAGGAAATTCTTTTAAAGGATTATAGGAGAGACTTAGTGACTGAAGACCATCAAGCTTACATTCTAAAGAAATATCAGAAAACTTATTTCCCGCAAGATCTAGCCACAAAAGTTTTCTGAGTTTCGAAAGAGATGAGGGGATCGTATGTAAACTGTTATAAGCACACGAAAAATAGGTAAGTGCGGGTAAGCTTGAAACTACCGGGGGAATCTCATTAAAACTGTTAGCGTCTAATTGAAGATATGCAAGCTTTTTTAAAGTATCAAGCTCTTGTGGAAGCTCCTTAAGGTTATTATAAGAAAAATTGAGCTCCGTGAGATTTTCCAACGTACCTAGTTCCGGACAAACAGAAGCTAGCTGACTGTCAGTGCACGCGAAAATTTTTAATTGTCTTAAAAGAGCGATCTCAGGTGGAAGCTCGGTAAAGTATACGTTGCTCAAAAATAAAATTTCAAGGGATGGTAACGTATAAAGCGCCTGAGGGAAATGGGTGAATTTAATTTTCTTAAGAGAAAAAAGTTTTAAATCTGTAAGTGCCGAGATTTCCACAGGAAGATCGGTAAGGGGATTATCCTCTAGAACCAGAAGGTGCAGATGAACAAGGTCTCTAATAGAAGAAGGAATTTCAACAAACCTGTTCGCCGCAAGTGAAAGCTCACTTAGTTGAATCAAATGGGATATCTCTACAAATGAAGAAAGTTTATTATGAGGTACAAACAAACTTCTTAAATGATCTGAAAGATTGACCAGAGATTGAGGCAACTCTTCCAGCTCATTATTATCTAATGCAAGCATTATCAAAGAAGAGAGCTGCCCAATAGTATCAGGAAGATGTTTTAACCGATTATTGCATGCTCGAAGAATGCTCAATTTACTCAACAATCCGATCTCCTGAGGAATCTCGGTTAAGCGATTGTTCGATACATCCAAATAGCCAAGATTACTAAGGTTACCGATTTCTGAAGGTAAACCTTCCAAATAGTTTTTTGCTAAGTGAAGCGTAGTAAGACCTCTTAAATTTCCTATAAAAGAAGGAAGTTCAGAAAGACCTGTATCGGTAAGGAAAAGCAGTTCCAAGGAAAAAAGAGATGCAAGGGCATCTATATCTACCAGTCTATTACCTGTCAAATCAAGGGTTTTAATGCCAGAAAGATGTGCGATAACTTCCGGTACAACCGTAAACTCATTATCGCCTAACCTCAAGACTTTAAGATTTTTTAGAACCCCTATTTCCTGAGGAAGATCACTTAACCGATTGTCTTCAAGATGAAGCTCTTTAAGATTTTCTAGAGAACCTATACTTTTAGGAAGAACCTTAAAATCATTTCTCGAAAGATCAAGCACTAAGGAAGGAACTTCCTTTAGAGTAACAATGTTGTCGAGATAGCTGACTCTCATCATTCCCAGATCCACTGACTCACTTAATCCTTGCCCCCTTAAATCTAAATGAAAATCTCCACGTGTTTCAAAAACCTTAGGCACCTGATCTCCCCTTTTTAGGGAAGGCCATGTACGATGGCCTCGCCATTGTGGTCCATATTTTCTGTAGATATATGACATAGAAGACTCCTATTTTTATCGTAACAGAGTTTTTAAGTCATGAGTTAAGGCAAAATCTCACCAGAGCCGATAACTTCATTTCTCTTAACAGCCTTTTCATACCGCAAACCAAGAACATAGGCAACTAAAAACCAGAATGAAATAACTAAACCAAAAAACACCGATTGAACCCCTAGAAGAGCGGTTCCTACTAAGCCGTCAGTATACATATTAAATGAGGAAGCACAGGTCTTTGAAAACTTAACCCCTACTCCATCAATCCATGATTTCGATTTAAACTGTACCTCTTTTACGGTAGGAATATATAAACTTTCCCGCAAAGGCGCCGCAAAAGCATAGTTTACTGATCGTGTAACAACAAACGCAAATATCGCGGATGAATAGGAAGGATAGAGAACAAATACTATCATAGCAAGACCGGTTGCTGCAGGTATTAATAAGAGAGAACGCCGCTCGCCTAAATAAGAGATAAGTGCTCGAGTGCCAAACGTTACTACAAAAAAGGCTACTAAATGTACAAGAAGTGCCTGCCATAAAAGAAAAGCGGTAAATTCCGAGAGCGTATTTGACACATGCTTTCCAAAAATAATATTTTCAACCTTCAACGCCTGGCTTATAAGCTCAAAGAAAAAGCTCATTCCAAAAATCCCCATAACGTACGGATATTTAAACAGCATCACAAGACCAGAAAACATACTATGCACCACCGTAAACCCCTCATCTTTGTGCGTTGCATGACGAATCTTTTGAAGTTTATAACCGGCTTCATACCCATGCAGCTCTTTCTGGGGAACCTTTGTAACTAAATAATAGATTATTAAAGGAACAAAACAGAGAGCTATCGATGAAAGGGCAAGTATAATCTGCAAATTAGCCACGTCCGAAAACAGACCACTTCTTAAGAGCACCCATGCTCCGCCTGCCGCAATAATTCCGCCTAACTTAGAACCTGCAATAATAACGGTATAGTTATTTTTTGCAGAAGAAGGAGCGGTCATCGAGTTTGCAAATGCCCAAAAAACGCTCACTACCAAGGGAGCATATCCTTCAATGAAAAAATAAAAAAACCATCCAAAAAGACGGTAAGGACTACTGACGACATTGGGTAAACCGATATCCTTATGCCCTAAAAAATAGACAAAAACAAATCCTAAAATGCCATAAAAAAGAGCATATATATATAAAAGATAATGTCGACGTAATAAGTCAACTAACCGAGAATGAAAGAAAATGGCCGGAACCAATATAAACATGGAAGCAATCTTTGCATATGCTAAAAATCTTCTGTCAGAACCCACAATCGTTGAAAATACTGCATCCTTAAGCTCACGAGTAACAGTATAAGCTCCAATTACAAAGAAAAATGCAATAGCTAAGAGAGCAACCTTAAGCAACTCGTGACGCTCAACCTCAAAAAGAAAACCAACAACTCGCTTAAATCTCGATTTCATCAATAACTCCCGAAAGCTTAACTCTATCTTTATAAATCAGGCCTTTCTCAAATAATTTGAGAAAGGCCTGATTTTTTTCACTTTAAATATATCGCTGAACTAACATACTACTTTGTTAGCATCCACTGCTTTCTGATAGGTTCTTCCAAGATAGAGTGCTACAACTATCCATACAGCAATAATACCAAAGAAAAGGTAACTACTTATAGCCATATGATAGAAAGTTCCCTTATCAAGGTTGACGTCAAACATATTCTTTTTGGCGAACGTTTCGTTTAACTTACCATTTGCTCCCCACTCAGGGCCATTTGAAATCATAAGTGACTTATGATAATCGTTCAACGCTGAGCCAGATGCCTTCGATCCACGTGATCCAAAACTATCGATCCATGCTTGTGATTTAAAACGAACATCCTTTGTTGTAGGAATATATAACTGTTTCATTGAAGGGCTATTAAGCGCATAGTTTATCGCTTTTGATGCTACCATCAACCAGAAGAATGGTTTTAAAGCTGGATAAAACTTAAATACACCTATTGCCAAACCAACAACGATAGGCATTAAAGTTAATGAAGTCGTTAAGCCTAATCTTCTTTGAATGTTACTAATACCAAACAAGAGACACAGGAATGTTGCAAGATTTGCATAAAAAGCATAAGAGCCTAAATAAGCAGATTTAACAACAGGATCTAATACCTGTGCTTGAACCATCATTTTGAAATAGTAATCAAATACCGTTACGATAAATTCATAGAAAAAGATAACTCCTAAAATACCTAGAAGATAAGGTTGCTTAAGCATAAGTGTAAGTCCTTCAAAGAACCCAGGCTCAGCTTCAGCAGTTTCATGCCCTTTTTCTACAAATCCAACCATCTGCTCTTTAGCAACATTCGATCTGAAGAACATAACCATAGGAATAATTAAGAAGGTTAAGAGTCCAGAAAGAAGTACTACCCACGCGTTACTTACGCCAAAATGTAAAGGTATACCGGTTAATAACAGGGGCCCGAGCATTCCTCCTATCTGTCCAATCATAACAACAACTGAGAATCCTTTTTTACCAGATTCCGCGGTAGTAATATCGGTGGCAAACGCCCAGAAAAGAGCTACAAAAAGAGATCCAAAACTTTCTACAAACACGTACCATACCCAGCCAAGGATACGTGAAGGATCTGCATGGACATTCGCAAGACCAATATTAGAGTCGAACATAAATCCAGCAAGAACCAGCGTCACAAGACCATAGCCTATACTTAAAACATAGAACAGTACATGCCGAGGCAGCATTTCAACAAGTTTGCTATAGATCATAACAAGGGGAAAAACAACAAGAAGTGAGAGCATCTTAGCTCGCGGTTGATAGGAACCACCAACGATGTCTTGGAAAAGGGCATCTTTCATAGGACGTAATGTCCAGTAGATTCCAATTATAAGGCCAAAAATAAGTCCTAAAAGTAAAAACTTTTTCAACTCTTCCGCATCAAAATCGCCAAATAATACTCTTAAAAAATCTTTAACTTTTGAAGGCACCATACAGTAATCCTTAATGTATTAAATTTTCATATATACCTATAGAGGGTCAACGTCAGGCGCTTTGTCGCGCGTTTTTTGATTTTTTTTACATCATAGAGCAATCTCCCTCATAGTAGGTAGGCACACTTTTCTTTCTAAAAAAGTTAACTCCCCTATTATATCTTTTTTAAATAAGTATAGCCACTAAAAAAACCAAATCCCCGCAAGAATACAACATAAATTCAATAATACACGCTTAAAACCCTCAAGAAAAAGCCACTTTCTTCTGCATAGTATAGATTATTTAATTAACAGACTACTGTATTTGAATCGACCGATTTTTTATACGTTTTACCTACATAAAGAGCAACAACAATCCACAACAGAATGCTACCACCTAAAAGAAAGCTACTGTTATTCAGAGAAGACAAACCTGCCAATCCCGGCCCAAAAACTTCTATCCATGCTTGAGATTTGAAATGCACATCGCTTGAAGTAGGAACATATAATTGACGTAGAGCGGATCTATAAAGCATCTGTGCTATCGCCTGGGATAGTACCATTAACCAAAACAGTAGGTTCGTTTGAGCATGATACTTAAACGCCAGAGCTACCAACCCGAAAAGTAACGGCATGAAAACGAGCAAAGCGGGAACTGCTCTCCATCTTCGAAGGATAATTATACCAAAAAGAAAACAGAGAAATATTCCTATATTTACATAAAAAGCATAGGACCCTATATAAGATATCCTCTCAAAGGGCGCAGGAAATTGTGTTCGAGCTAATGTTCTGAAATAACTACTAAGCTCCGTCCCAATGAGCCCCTGAAAAAAGAAAATTCCTAAGATACCTATAAGATAGGGTTGAGTAAGTATAAGCGTAAGTCCTTTAAAAATTCCCGGTTCGCCTGCAGGGGTATCAGCTCTTTTTTCAGTAAAACCAATCATCTGTTCGGGTGAAACCCGTGCTTTAAGAACCCTCACAAGAGGAACAATTAAAAACATCAAAAGCCCAGAAAAAATAAATATCCACGCATTACTTATCACATTAAAATGCATACCAAAGCGTAGCGATAAGTTAGTTACCAAAAGAGGCACAAACGTTCTTCCGAGCACTCCAACCATCAGTACCACTAAAAATCCTTTTTCAGCCGACTTTGGTGTCGTACTATCGGTCGCGAATGCCCAAAAAAGAGCAACAAACAGAGATCCAAAACTTTGTATAAACACGTACAACACCCATCCCAGCATATGAGAAGGATCTGCCTGTCCGTTAGCAAAATCCCTAGGGAGGTAAAACACCAAACCAGCAATAACTAATGAGGTAAAACCATAGACTATACTCAAAACAGAGAACAGTGCTTCTCGGGATAATTTCTCCACAAGTTTACTATATATCAGAACTAAGGGGATCATACTTATCAAAGAGATAATTTGGGCTCGTTGGATAAACTCCCCCCCTACAATGTCTTTAAAAAGGACATCTCTAACAATAGCAAGTGCCGCATAGATACCGATTATATGACCTAGCACAACTCCCAAAAGCAGAAACTTTTTTAATTCTTCTCGATTAAAATCACCAAAGAGTTGTGTGAAAATATATTTAGTATACTGAAAAGCCATATAATACCCCTTACGTTATTAAATTTTTTATACAGACGTCGACCTGGAAGGAAAAAAGCCCGCCGTCTTTGCAGGCTATTGTCAACCTATATAACCATTAAAGACATACTTCGTGCAAGAGATTCTTGCACGAAGTAATCCCTGTTCTATTACCACCTTACAGATCATCCTACATGATGAACTCTTCAACACAGTTTAAGAGTATAATCCTTAACAGAGCTTTCTGTTTCGTAAATTTTTGAATGTCTTAAAAGAAAATATAATTTCGCGCCCTTGGTAAAGCTCTTATGAAGCTTCCTGTAAAAGAGAACGGGTCTCTTTTACAAACCGGAAAATTAACGGTAATGGATTTAATTATAAAATATGTTATAATTAAAATAGTTAATAATTTTAATCTAACTTTTGAAAAAATCATAAAAAGGACTTCTATGAAAAAAATTCTCCTTCTTTCTTTACTTGGATTACCTACCATACCCGTAGTAGGTATGGAAAATCAAAAAGAAATACAAATCAGCGATGATTGTGGTTTCATTAATAGTCCTTTTGCTTTTCTTATACATTATGCACCTCTATTAAAAGCATTAAATAAGAGAGAAACTATCTCTAAAGAAGAGATAAGAAATCTATTGAAAGATGGCAAAAAAGTAATCGTGGCAGCTTTAGAAAAAATGGATTTTTCAATTATAGAAAACATCGATTTTGATACCATAGAAGTAAGTTCAAATAAAACTTGTGCAAGCGATTCGCAGATTTATCTTAAAGAATCTGACATTGGTTCCCGGATGGGCCTTAAATACCAGCTGTTATTTCTTGCTTTTGATAATCTAGAACTCGAGGAAGCAAGGGAATTAATTAAAGATATAGCTCTTATGGATCAAGAACTATATATACGTCTTTGCGATACTGTTGAGCCTTGGTTTTGGGAAGATTATAAAAAATCTCTGCTATCTGAGAAACAAGCAGAAGAAAGAGATAATGCTCTTATAGACCAAGAACTTTTTATGATTTTGAAACCGGATTGTCAAGAAAAACCCCAAGGGCCACTGCCATGGGAAGCCTATGAAATACCTCTTTTAAAAGAAGCGCTCGCTAAAGAGCTGCTTTTAACGTCCTACCAAGCACCTATTTTTTCAGTATTAGATATACTCATCATAAAATTACAAGAATTATCACGAACACCGGAAAATAACAGTCCTAAAGTTGAAGAACTGTATTGTTTTCTTGCATGGCTTGCAGAGAACGGAATAAAGGATAGTATAAAAGGTAGAGAACTGGGTAGAACAGCTATTGAACAGGCAAAAAGCGAGGGTCTTACCGATCTAGCTAAATACTTAGAATTTCTATTTTAAATCAGTGATTTTTCACACAAAAAAACATACCTCAAAGAAAGGGCTTAGAGTTCTCGCTTCAAGCCCTTTCCTCATCTGTTACTCCTATTTCTAAAGTTTCCTTAGCAGCTTTACTAGCACCCTACAGTGTATCTACTTCTTCTCAAGAGATTTTAGCCCTCATCTAATAAAAGGCCCCCCTATTTTTCATCACCTGCTCATAAAACTTTCATGAGATTCATCTAGAAACAGCCCGTTTATAACACCTGTACTGTCACTTTAAAAAAGAAGATATATCTATCACTAAAAACCTTTGGTGGTTCAATGATCTATCTTCAATAAGCAAAAAAAGTTCTCATTTTCACCCTATTTTTTTATCCTATGAAGCCACTTAAAAAGGAGAGAGCCCCTGGGATCCTATACAGATTGAGTGACTTATGCTAAAATAATGTTAGTCTTTTTTAGAAGGATTTTCATTAAAAGATCTTTTGTAAAACTCTTTTAATGAAAGATACCGCTAAAAAATACAAAGAAAAAATACTTGCTCCCTAGAAGGAAACTAGGATAGAATGGTTTATACAACCACATACTACTAATGAGGCACCTAATGATTGATAATGAAAACAATAATGAGTCGACAACGCTCGCGCTTTTACCCCTAAAAAACGTTGTTATTTTACCAAAAAGTATTATACCAATAATAGTAGGCCGAGCATCATCTATTGCTGCAGTTGAATATTCACTTCGACATAACAAGGCGATTTTTATTACCGCACAGATCCATCCTGATATTGAACATCCGACAGAAAAAGATGTTTTTGTACATGGGACCCGATCAACAATTCTGCAGGTAATGCGTATGCCTAAAGGCACACTTAAAATACTTGTAGAAGGCATCTGTCGCTCAAAAATTGTTAAGAGCGAATTAGTGGAAAATTTTATAACGGTTGAAATCGAAGATCTTCCTACTACTAGTCTTGAAAAAACTATTGAACTAGAAGCTCTCTGGAGACAACTTAAGTCTCTCTACGGCGCTTATGCACAGCTTAATACCAAAATTCCACTGGATCTTATGACCTCTACCAAGAGCAGTGAAGACATGGATAATATTGTCGATACATTGGCTGTTCATTTAAATCTTTCCTTCGAAGAGCGTCAAGAGATTCTTGAAGTACCCGATCTTAAAGAACGTATTGTAAAATTATGCGCATTTCTTCAACGTGAAATAGATATTTTAGAAACTGAAGAGCGTATCAGAGGAAGTATTCAAAAGCAGGTCGAGAAAAACCAAAGAGAATATTATCTGACTGAACAGATGAAAGCTATCCAAAAAGAGCTCGGTCGTGATGATGTCCAATCCGATCTTTCTCACATACGCTCAAAGCTTAAGAGTTTGGGATTAAGTCCCGAAGCTCATGATAAGGTTGAAAAAGAGCTCAGAAGACTTGAACAGATGCCTCCACTCTCACAAGAAGCGGTAGTCAGTAGAAACTATATTGACTGGATCATCTCTATGCCATGGACTAAGGTATCGAAAGACTCAATTAGCCTTGAACAAGCCGAAATTATCCTTAATAAAAGCCATGCAGGCCTCAAAAAACCAAAAGAACGCATTATCGAGTTCCTTGCTGCTAAAAAGTTCTCTAAAACGCTTGAACGGTCACCAATTATCTGCCTAATCGGGCCCCCAGGTGTAGGAAAAACATCGCTTGGCCAGTCGATTGCTGAAAGTCTAGGCCGCGAATTTGTACGTATTTCTTTGGGTGGACTTAAAGATGAAGCAGAGATACGTGGACATAGAAGAACCTATATTGGAGCTATGCCCGGTAAAATCATTCAGGCTATGAGAAAAGCAAAAACCTCAAATCCTGTGATACTTTTAGATGAAATAGATAAGATGTCGAGCGACTTTCACGGAGATCCTTCTTCGGCGCTTCTTGAGGTACTCGATCCCGAACAAAACAAAACATTTGTCGATCATTTTCTAGAAGTAGAATACGATCTTTCGAAAGTAATGTTTATTGCAACAGCAAATCTTTCTGATGGAATCCCTTATGCTTTGTATGATCGTATGGAACGAATAATCCTTTCCGGGTATACCGAAGCTGAAAAAGCTGAAATCGCTCGTTCATTCCTTATTCCTAAAAATCTTAAGGAATATAGTCTTAAACGTACTCAGTTTAAACTTCCTGATGATATTCTTAAAAAAATTATTAGCGACTATACAAAAGAGGCTGGCGTACGCCAAATTGAACGCATTATTGCTAAATTAATGAGAAAAACTATTCAGATCCTTTTAAAAGATCCGACGGTAAAAAACGTCACTATTACCAATGAACTCTTAAAAGAATGGCTTGGCCATCCTCGCTATAGAAGAACAGTATTAGAAAGAGGACCTGAAAGAATTGGACTGGTAACTGGTCTTGCATGGACAGAAGTTGGTGGAGACGTTCTTGAAATAGAGGTAATTGTTTTACCAGGAAAAGGAGCCTTGACACTTACAGGGCAGTTGGGCGATGTTATGCAAGAGTCAGCTCATGCTGCATTAAGCTACATTCGTTCACGTGCTGAAAGCTTAGGTCTTAAAGAGTCATTTTACGCATCAAAAGACATTCACATTCACATTCCCGAAGGGGCTACTCCAAAAGATGGCCCCTCTGCAGGGATAACCATGTGTTTAGCACTCGTATCTGCTCTCACTAAAAATCCTACTCGGGGAGATGTGGCAATGACCGGTGAGATAACCTTGCGAGGACGAGTACTTGCAATTGGTGGGCTCAAAGAAAAACTTCTTGCAGCACGCCAATATGGGATAAAAATAGTACTCATACCTGAAGAAAACCGGGGCGATGTTGAAGAGATTCTTAAAGATATCGGTACCCAAGACCATCTGAATATTATTTTTGTAACCCATATGGATGAAGTACTAAAACTTGCTTTAGAAAAAAATCCTTTTGTTCATTCTCTAGAAAAAAATAAAGCTTCCGCTGAAGATGAAGCGGACACTACCAAAGAAACCTCCAGTAAGGAAGCAAAGCCGACTAAAACTCGAGCGCCTAAAAAAGAAAAGAAATCTGAGTAATTCTTATTTCAGTTAGCTAAAACATCAAAAAGAGCGAGTAAAATAATTTTACTCGCTCTTTTTGATGTTTTAGACCATAACACCTGATAATAAACCTATAATAGTAGTATCAGGCTTACTTATAAACTCGCTTTACTTAGCCATTTTTGCAGTACTCCTTTTAAAAACAACACAAGCGTTTTTCTAAAAGCCCCCTAGTAAT
The DNA here is from genome assembly GCA_013815795.1 of Candidatus Babelota bacterium. GTDB lineage: Bacteria > Babelota > Babeliae > Babelales > Babelaceae > PRDV01. The sequence goes on from JACDFK010000001.1 coordinate 26,329, forward strand.
CTATAAAGTAGAAAATCGTAATAAGACAGTATGCTCTCTTTGTTTTACCAGTGAGCACTCTACTCGGGAATAAGACCAACAATTTGATTAAAATCGAAAAAAAGACAATACTTTTGTTTTAAGAAAAGCTTAATTAGTGGTCCTAAAAAGCCGTTTTTTTATATTACACATTTACATAACAGTATGGTAAAAGTATGAATAGTTTAAAAAAACTAGCGATATCCTTCTTAGTCCTAAAATTGTTACATTCAAATCTTCACGGTATGAATCAATTATTAGAAGAAAGTACATCTAAAAACATTACCTTAAGGTCTGGAAAACTAAGAAATTACTCATACGAGCAGTTTCTTAGTTTTCTCTCTACCTCCTACACAGGGATCATTAGAAATCGATCAACCTACAAACATAGAGTATCTCCCTTATTCAGATTACTATCTTAATAATCTCCTTATGTTTCTTTATCTGGAAAGAGCTCCTGTAAAAATAAGGCAGTATATTGCGTGTCTCCTGCTTGGAAATACGTTAGACCTTAATTTTCAACTTTACAAAACATTCAATCATACAGGTCCAGCACAAGAAGTTCATTTCGACCTTAAAAACAGATGTATCCATCTAGAATTGAAAGATACATTAACGAACCAAAAAAAATCGGTCATTGTAGAAATTCTAACAAAACAAGAACTGTCCCTCTTTCCATCAGTAACATAAAAAATATCGACTCTAAAAAAAGAATTAATCCGTACGATATGTAGATGACCCGTAACCCTTGAACCGTACTTGACAACCCTATTATTATAAACTTAAAAAATGGATTTACAGATGAAAATTTTCTACACTACACTGCTCTCTTTAGTCGCTCTAAGCAGCATACTAACGACAAATTCAATCAGTCAAAAAGAAACGTCAAACGATGATGACCACACTATACCTTATAATAGATTTTAACAAAAAATACCATCTCCATAAACCGAAATTTAACTTTACGGTAGGCCTGTGTTTTAACAGTAAAACCGTGTAGCAATACTGTAAAAGTGAATAAAAGGCGCTGGACTCTACAAAGATAAAGAATTTAATCATCAGAAAAAAGTTATGAGCAGTAGTTAAAAGCTTAAAGTAATTCTTCGCGGGAAGCAGACTTTTTGTTAAGAAAATAAGAAAGGAGAGAGTGGAGTACACACCCTCTCCTCATCATTTTATGGTTGAGTATTAAGATTTGCGAACTTTTGATTAAGATCACCAGTTGGCTTACTTTCAGAAATTATCCAATCAACGAGTGGAGTAGTAACCGGTATACCTACATAGTTAACGGCGTTATTTGCAAAGGCTGTATTTTTTACAAATGAGTTATTACTCGTATAGTTATCTTGAACACCAGCATCAGATGAATCTGTTCCGTTATGTTCAATAACATTGTTTTTAAAGCTACCTGGTGTAGGAAGAACTCCGCCCGTTTCTTCTAACAAAATACCAAAATGTGTATTTCCCTTAGAGATAGAATTTAAAAGAGTGCTACTATTAGCATTTCTAAATCTAAATCCAGCGGTTAGATTGTTTTGAGCTAAACAACCATCAATTACTACTTCTTGAGGAATTCCATTATCAAAAATAGGATCTATAGGAGAAAGCTGCGTTAGTAGCGGCTCTACATCTAATCCATATGCTCTTCCTGTAGCACTTACATTTCCGGTACTTTCACACTTAACAAACGAAATGCCTGTTCCTTCTTGTGCCCCTGCACCATAGAATATTCCAGCAACTGATGACAAAGGACTATCCCCTGAACAATCAAATACCTTCGAGTTACTTACCACGACGTTTTTTGAGGAACGGACATCAATACCATGAGCTACTCCCGTTACACTGTGATTAACAGCTCTGGTAACGAAACAGTTGTTGATAGAGGTATCAATAGTTGATAATGCACCAATTCCAATAGAACCACGCTGTATAATCTCAACTCCGCCTATATCTTCTACTCGTTCAACGTACGAATCAGAAACTTCTGCACTCGCTATCCCGTCTAGAAGAATCCCTGTGCCACCTTTTCTGTGAATAATAGTAGTTGCTTGATGATTTGATATTCTTACCGTACGGCCATCGTTTAGAGAAATACCACGAGCAGTAGCTTGAGATGAACTAATGATAGAACTAATACTATCTTCTACGATAAGGCCATCAACAGAAGCACCGCCAATACCTACCGCGATTACATCTACATTTTGTCCTGAAATTGGATCGAAAACTGGTCCTTCTGATGAAAATACTTCAAGGAATAAACATTCTTTAACTCTCACCACCGATATCCTTGATCCAGGAGCTTCAAAGCCACCTAACCCAAGACCACCAGCTAAAAAGCCTCGAGAGTTTGATTGAAAACCATCTTGAACTGAATAAGGAGAATGTCCGCGGCTACCACAGTTCAACACATTCATAGCTTCAAAAGAAACTTCACGACACCCTTGAGATACCCAGAGACCTAGGGCTCCAAAGTTTTCAACAAATCCATTTCTAATCTCAACAATTCGTTGATTTTGAGATACAAATACACCAACGTTATTCTTTTTATCATTAACCTGAATAAGTCTTTTTCCATTAAGATCAAGTGTTACATTTGATGCACTTATAGTAATTGCATGAGTAGCATCGGTAAAAGGTGAAAACTGAATATCTTCTGCAAGACAGTATTGACCCGGTTCATCAATTATAAGTCCATGTGTACCTATTGTCGATTGACAAATAAGACGCACACTTGAGGAGCAGCTGCGAATAGGTTTATTTTTTGACCATCTTTTACTAGTTGAAGACTTAGTATTTTTAAACTGTTCTGTTTTGGTATTAAAACCCTTTATGGTGTTTTCCGCTACTACTGTTTGTGCGGCCACTAACAATAACAAAGAAAAATAGTTCATCACTTTCATACACACCCCTTTATTTGCCCAAAAACCGATATAACACTGTTTTTGAATGTACACTATACACTTACCTAGATTGAGCATAAATTATTACAGCTCTCCGGATCAATAATAGGCAACATTATGAATCGATCAAAAAATAACAGAGTAAAAAAAGGCAAACCATGCCTTTCTAGATCCTCTATCAGACTCCTACAAGACTTACCGGACAGCCCACTTATACTCTACTCACCCATTTCCCTCTTGCGGTGCTTACTCCCCTCTATGAATGCTAATTACTAAGAAGCACCATGATACTCTCTGCGTTACCATACACAATAAAAAGAATACCAAGTATATACTCAGCTCCCTTAGAAAAATAAAAAACATACTTTAAAACTACTACTCTATCGCCCTAAAAAGCATCTGTTATAAGGTATCTGTAAAGCTTATAAAAAAGAAGCGCTCGAAACTTTTTTTTAAACTAATAAAAAATTAATTATACGCTCTTGTAAGTGATTTAGGGAATATACCCTTAGACAAGCGACTTTAAACGCATTTCTTTTATGAGTTGCCATCCCACCAGTTCTTATGGGCTTGTACAAAGTGCCTCTTTGATTTACACTAAGGGACATGTAGTATTACACTTTACCTGAGGAGATTTATGAAGTTTCGTAGCCTACTTTCATTAAGCATGGTGCTTTTGCTTATGCCCTGCTGCCACGTATGTCGAAAAGGAACCACCACCTGTTATAGAGAAATCTGTGATAGAAAAACCTGCTGCACAAGCGCCGTGGTTTCTACACCATGTTGTACACAATCACCTATAAATTCCCAGATTCAACAAGACCCCCTCTTAGAAGAAACTACCTTGCCTTCACAAGCGTTAACTGAAGTAGAAGAAATCATAGAGGAAGATGAAATGAATGATCCGGATTTAGTAGATATAGATGAAGAACCTCTAGACATCTCTCCAAAAATCCCTCTGGATAAAGAATTGACTGATGAAAAACCTCAAGGAACCTCTAAAGAAATCGTTCTTGATAAAGAGTCCCTTGACGATGAACCTCTCGAGGTAGAATAAACGTGGCCGGTGCAAAATACGTATGGAGACTGCCTGAACCTTCGAGTCAGGCAGTCTTACAACTTGCCGCTTCTTATAATTTATCTCTTCCTGTTATGCAAACCTTGGCTTCACGGGGTTTAACTACAAAAGAAGAATTGGATTCCTATTTATTTAGTACTTTTGAACGGGATGTTGCCCATCCAGGCCTCTTAAAAGATGCAGAGAAAGCGATTACTCGAATTTTACGTGCTATACAAAAGAAGGAAAAAATTCTCATTTGCGGTGATTATGACGTAGATGGAATCACTTCTTCTGCTATGATAATGACCTGCCTCCTTCCTTTGCACGCAGATATTAACTTCTTCCTTCCTAACCGAATTAAGGATGGCTATGGACTTTCTGCTAAAATAGTACAGCGCGCTGCTCAAAACGGATATTCGGTTATTATAACAGTAGACAATGGTATAACATCTTTTGAAGCAGGTCTTGAAGCACAAAGGCTGGGAATCGATCTGATTATTACCGACCACCATAAGCCTCATGACCATGTTCCTGTATCGTATGCTATCGTTAATCCACACCAAGATACCTGCCTTTACCCTTACAAAAAACTTGCAGGTGTAGGAGTTACGTTTAAGCTCATGACTCTCTTATATGAGCAGCTTAAAAAAAAACTTCCCGATAAAGTGTATGAGCTTATGCTCCTAGGAACGGTAGCAGATGTTGTTCCACTTACCGGAGAAAATCGTTTTTGGGTACGACACGGCCTTTCTCTTATAAACAATGAAGAAAGTCTTGCCTTTCGTATTTTAAAGCTCAATATGCGCTCTTCTAAAACACAGCTTTCCTCAACCGACATTGGATTCTCTATTGCACCTCAGCTGAACGCTTTAGGACGATTAGAGGATGCACGGCAAGGGGTTTTTTTTCTTATTGGAACCGATGAAGAAAAAGTAGCTCATATTGGAACGGTACTTCGAGAACTTAATGAAGCACGAAAAACTATTGAAAAAGCGGTTTTTAATGATGTCGATGCTATCATTCGCTCAAAAAAAATAGATGTCACTCAAGAACGGCTCATTCTGGCAACGTCCCATAGTTGGCAACCGGGAGTTATTGGACTTGTAGCATCACGACTTGTTCATGCGTATAATCGCCCTACCATACTTCTTTCTATTGATCGGCAATCGCAAGCAAAAGGATCATGCCGATCGATTTCGGGTCTTAATATGTTTGAACTTCTTCAAGAACATAAAGACCTACTCACCTCCTTTGGCGGACACGCTCAAGCAGCAGGTCTTTCATTACCCGTAGAGCGCGTACCTTTACTCAAAGAGAGAATCGAAGCAACGCTTGCTCGGACACTTCCTTTTATGGAGCCAAAACCGGGCCTTACACTCGATGCTGAAATAACACTTCCAGAAGTAAATAAAAAACTTATTAATGATCTACAGTATCTAGAACCTTTTGGTAATGAGAACCCTCAACCGGTCTTTTATCTAAAACAGGTAAGTCTCGTGGAGCAGCCTCAACTACTAAAGGACGCCCATGTAAAATGCTTAGTTTTTTCAGAAGGGATTATTAAGCCGGTAATTTTTTTTAATAGGCCTGACCTTTTTTCTCTTCTATCAACCCGTATGAATGAAGGGGTATCATTAGCAGTTCAAGCAAGTGAGAATCATTTTAATGGAAAAATATCTATAGAGCTTCAAGGATTGGATGTAGCTTTATGATAATAACTATCGATGGACCAATGGCAAGTGGTAAATCTACAGTAGCCCGCTTGCTTGCTGAGCAGACAAAAAGCTTCTATATTAATTCAGGCCTCCTTTTTCGAGCACTAGCCTTTCTACTCTTAGAAAAAAGAGTTCAACCTGAAAGTATACTACATGACCTACCCGCTCTTACTCAGTTTGTGAAAGAGTGTCTTTTTTACTCCTATAATCCAAAAACAGGTCCCGTGGTAAGCTATAAAAACCTGATTATAACTCCTTTTTTAAAAACATCAGCGGTAAGTTCCGCCGCATCGATTCTTGCCACCGAAAGCACGGTACGCCAGGTCTTTTTAACCTATCAACGAACATTAGCTGAAAATCATGATGTTGTTGCCGATGGACGAGACTGCGGAACGGTAGTTTTCCCCGCTGCATCATTCAAATTTTTTATAACTGCTCATGTAACAGTCAGAGCACAACGGTTTCAACAGGATAAAGAACGTCACAACGTTGCCCTTTCCCTGGAAGAAAGCATCGCTCTAGTACATGAACGGGATACACGCGATTCTATGCGAATATATGCGCCCTTAAAACCGTCCTCTGATTCCTGCATCCTTGACAACTCTTCGTTGACTATTCAAGAAACACTCGACTGTATACTTTCACTCATAGATTTTCAAAAATAGCTCAAAAAGGGTCTATCCGCTCATTATGAGCACTGAAAAGCAAACGTTTTTGCTGTCTTCTAACAAACTCTCCGAAGAACTATTTACTTACCATTCTAAATAATATTAGATTAAAAAAGTGGTTATTATGTACAGTTAAAAGAATCTCTACGCTGGTATGTTATTAGATTTTATACAAAGGGAAATCATGATCAAAAAATATATGTTCCTACTTCTGAGCTTATTAGGAATCCAAAGTTTTTCTAATGCAGACGTAACCTGTCCCGTCTGTGAAAAGAAATACGAGAAATTTATCGGGTCAGTTCACAATACACGTCCTCACTGCGCATGTCCCAACTGTTATTCACTAGAAAGACACCGCCATTTTTGGCTTTTCTTAAAAACAAATCACCCTGAAATCTTTTCAGGAAATATTACTCTTTTACACTGGGCCCCCGAAAAAATGCTCAGCAAAAAATTAAGCAGTATACCTACCATAAACTATATTGGTGGAGACCTTACACCTTCAGAAAAAAGCTGGTGCTCCGTTCGACAGTTAGATATCACTCAGATCGACCTACCAAAAAATTCTATAGATGTGATGATCTGTAGTCATGTCCTTGAGCATGTATCTGAAGATACAAAAGCTCTTCAAGAAACGATGAGAATACTAAAACCCGGAGGCTGGGCACTCTTTATGTTTCCACTCTATCACAATCTTGACAAAACCTATGAAAATTCAACCATAACCACTCCTCAGGGACGGGCAATAGCCTTCGATCATCCTGAACATGTACGTAAATATGGATGGGACGTTCTTAAGAAAATGAAAGCTATAGGATTTGCCGTAGAGGTACACCTTTTAAAAGATCTCTCTTCTCAGGATCGTCTTACCTACGGGCTAGGCAAAACTGGTGATGAAAAGGATAATTTTAATAATGCTCGTCGAGGAGCAGATATAATTGTCTGCAAAAAGCCTCTATTGAAAAAACCTATGATAAAAAAACCTACAATAAAAAAGCCTCTATTAAAAAAAGCAGCTTAAAAAAAATAATTTTTCCCTCTACCACTTGTAGACGATTAACAAAACACTAATCGAAAAAAAGATCTTCAAAGGCGTAAAAACGTCTCAGATTTAAAGGGTATTTCGTGAAGGCCCTTTAAATCTGAGACGTAAAAAATCGGTTATTATAACGACAGACAATAGAATAACATCTTTCAAAGCTGGTCTAAAAGACAACGGCTGATAATTGATCTTATTATTACCGATCACCATAAGACTCATGACCATATTCCTGTATCGTATATAATCGTTAATACACACCAAGATGCCTGTCTTTACCTTTACAAATCATTATGATCGCTGCAAAGCAGAGCTTTTTGCTGTCAGCAACACACTTTCCCAAGAACTCTTTACTTTCCATTCTAAATAATACTAGTGGGTACGTTTTTTTTACGCTTAATACTTTCTCGGGCTTATTCTGAATTCTTCAATTTATATTTCTTACATTTGAACTGAAAGATAGCATACGAAAGAAAGGCAATATATATGGTTTTCTTGAAGATATTTTTTACGTAATTAGCAATCAGCAAGTACTTATGTTACTTTGCTATCCGTAAAAATTTTCACTGTCCAATCGGTGGCTATATTCACGAACATGGTTGCGAACTGCCATTTTGTCCATTACTAATCTGATATACAATAAGAGTAGATCAATCTTTTCTAATGCATTTTCGGAAATAACATATACTGCTTCAACCTGCCAGAGAACCATTCTGTTCCACAGGATTTTTTACCCTGCAGCATCTGTTTGTTTATCATTAAAATCAGTAAAGCCCACATTTTATTAAAAATCAACACAGATCTTTCAGGATATTTGTGAAAGTCCCCATCATGGTAACGGAAAAATTAAGGTAATCATCCGGGTCGCCAAAAGAGGTATCATTTTTAAGTAGATAAGACATGGTTGATAGACGAACTTATTACTAAAGACAGCTATTATTTATTTTCTCGGCCCTCTCCCTTTGAGATAAACTGCTCATTTCTCACCTTAGAGAATTTTTTTTCAGGAAACAGAACAAAAGCTCTCTTAGCCTTAAAAGGCTAAGAGAGCTTTTGTTTCATATCTTACGAGTGGGTGTTTAGAAAAGTATTATTAGTCTAATATAAATGATTGACCTTTTCTTTTTAAAAATGCCCCTTTTTTCTTGTACCGTATAATATCATTTTTACTCACGATATTGGCATCTGGATAACCGGCTTCCGTTACTCCTTTATCATTCGATTGAGGCCTGAGGCCTTCTTTATCCAATGCAACATAGATCGACTTACCAGGTTTAAAATGGTATATAAAAGATGGTTCCTCAGGTCCTACAACTTGCCATCCTTCGAAATAACTTTCTGTTCCTGCTCCCGATGCTGCTGCCCGACTAGGAGGAACTGCTCCGATTACTCCCGGAGACTTTTTAGCCCATATGAAGAGGACTGTAGGTTTATCGATTGCGATTCGCTGGCTGTAATCATTGTCTAGTATAGTTTTACCCAAGACTGTTCGTGCAGGGTCTACTGAGGCGTCAAATTCGTTTCCTAGAGGACCGCCCGTAGCGTTCACCATATAAATTCTAATGGCATTCTCCGTTCTATTAATAATATCAAATCCCGGGTTTTTTTCAGTACCTACTTGTGAGGCTGAGGCATTAAAGGCCATTCCAATGAAAAAGCTTAGAGCTAAAAGGGATTGTGTTAGTTTTTTCATAAATATCTCCTTGATACATTAACTAGGGTTAAAATTCTCTTTATTTAATAATATATCATAAGAAATATTAAATTTGCAATAATAATTTTATTTAATTTTTTATAATTTCCAAATAACTAGATAATAGTTGTAAAACAGGTCGAATAAATTTTCACAGACAACTTTACCAAGAGCGGGATTTCTTTATTTGAGAGACTGAGCGCTCTTTTTTAAGAGCTACAAACACTATTCCATCTGGCATAACCCCAGGAAAAACCATTTCTATTCCTCTTCTCAACCTGCGAAATGAGCGTCTTCTCGTCTTCTTTAGTAGTTGTACGAAATTTAATTGAGAGGCTCATTCTGGTTTTGTTGACTGATAGGGGGCATTTTAGCCTTTCACTCCTCATGTTTTAGTGAAAGTTTGACCTTGTTGATTATCCCTCATCTTAAAATAATATCCTGAGACTGAAAAGACAATGTCTGTAAGGCCTTGAAAAACGGCAAGAATATTTTCTGTTAAATTTCATAAACATGCAGTGTAGCCATCTAATCCTGTAAGAATAATTTCACCCCCGGGACTATAAGCGAGCCTCAGACGGAGTTTTTATGGCTAGAAAGTACAGTAATAAAATCACCTCTTAAGTCCAAGCCGTGGGCTGTCTGATCATCTGAGACACACAAAAACTGGTACCGTATTTTATACAGTACTCACTACTACTCTAGAAAATACAGATGAATCTTAAAAGAGCATCTCCGTAACTTCCCGTTGAAAATCTTCATTCTGATAAAAATAGATCCGCAATTCTCTAAAGCACTCCTCATACACTCTTTAAAAGCATTACACTTCTACCTAGTTTTGGTCTTACTGTTTTTTCTTTAATGTAGGAAATAAGATAACCTCTTTGATAGAAGGGGTATTAGTAAGTACCATAACCAACCTATCGATCCCTATACCTACACCAACAGCCGGAGGTAGTCCATATTCTAATGCCCGTATAAAATCTGTATCATAATGGTGCGCCTCTTCATCTCCCGCTGCATGAGCGGCTACCTGCTCTTGAAACCGTGAAGCTTGATCAAAGGGATCATTTAACTCATTATAGCTATTTGCAAGCTCCATTCCAGCAATAAAGAACTCATACCGCGGTGCTTGCGAAGGATTTTCTGGGTCTCTTTTTGTTAAGGGTGAAACCTCGAGCGGTAGTCCATAGACAAACGTAGGCTGTATAAGCTTTGACTCGACTAAAGCATCAAAAAGAGCATACACCTTCTCTCCAAGAGAGTGGCCCTTTGTCGTAACACCATGAGTCCGCAACGTCGTATCGATTTTTTCCTCAGTAAGATCTTCTGTACCTATACCGGCGTACTCAATTACCGCATTATGCACAGATATTCGCTTAAAAGGAGAACCAAAATCGAGTACGCTTTCAGCATACGATACTTCTAAAAGACCACACACAGCTTGCACTATAGTTCGAAGCATATCTTCCACAAAATCCATACTAAAATGGTAGTCCTTATACGCAGTATAGAACTCGAGCATAGTAAATTCCGGATTATGCTTTGTAGAAATCCCTTCGTTACGGAAATTTCTATTTATTTCATATACGCGCTCGAAACCGCCTACTAATAAGCGCTTTAAATAAAGCTCCGGAGCAATACGTAAATAAAAGTCAGAATGCAACGCATTATGATGAGTAATGAAAGGCTTAGCTGCAGCTCCCCCAGCAATAGGATGAAGCATAGGAGTCTCTACTTCAAGATATCCATGAGAATGTAAATAAGATCTCATCTGAGTAATAATAAGACTTCTTTTTACAAATCGATCTCGGGAAGCCTCGCTCGTCATAAGATCAAGATATCGTTGTCGATACTTTACTTCAATATCTTGCAGTCCATGAAATTTTTCAGGCAAAGGATATAAACATTTACTCAGCAAGAGATAACTCACTACTTTAAGAGTAATTTCTCCTGTTTTAGTCCTGAAAACAGTTCCTCGTACAAAAAGAATATCGCCAAGGTCGATCAGTTTTTCAAACTGCTCAAAGCGCTCAGTTCCCACTACATCATTTCTAATATACAGCTGAATTTTTCCCGCACCATCATGAAGCTGAGCAAATGCGGTTTTACCATGAAGGCGTATCGCCATTAATCGTCCCGCAAGGCAATAGGACCGTTCTTCACCTTCGACAAATTCTTCAATAACTTTCGTGCTCTGTGCTGTAATTTCTTCAGGTGGTTGAGGCCACGGATCAATACCTAATGCGCGTAACTTTTCAACTTTTTCAAGCCGAATACGATGTTCAGCAGACTCGTGTTCTTCGGGCCTCTCCTCGATCTGTCCCGCTGATTTGATTAGTTTTTCCATGGAAGCTCCTTACGTAACAATTTTTGTAATTTTTTTTTAATCCAATACCGGGAATGTACCGTTAAAAGGGATATCTTATACATAAGCTCTTTTTAAAAAGACACTACATCTCATGCCACACCTTCTTACTCGCGTCTTGACCATTAACTTTATCGCTTCACAGAAGGGCTTCCATAGAGATCGAGGTGACTTTAACCTGTACCGGCTTACTAATCATAGAGCACATTTTTCTATCAGAGACTTATTTTAACTATAGCGGTTTCATCTGAGTGAAATCGTCACAGAGCGACATTGTCACAGAGCGACTTTGAACTACCCAAAGAATTGGAACACCGTAACGAAACTGTGTATCCCAGCCTATGCTTAGATGGTACCATCTAATGCTATTTTTTGCAAGATTAATAATTTCGCTATACACTTACTGCTGTGATGTATTATAGAGAGTAGGGAAGCTACTCCACCGCCGTTTTTTGACTTCAGGCGTACATATTTTCCTATTCGAAAGAATAATACGATGAAAAAATATCTACTTTTATTCACTAGTTGCCTGTTTTTCATTGCACTCTCTTTAAAAACGAGAGAAATAACGCCCTTAATACCTCGTAAAGCATTCTTTGGAAACGCTCAACAGCTAGCAGTAACTATTTCCCCTGATGGAAAGTATCTGGCATATCTTGCACGTATACGTCCCGAAGATGAGACCAGCCCTTTAACTATTTGGATACAAGAAATAACTACTTCACAAAAAAAGCCACTGATCACCTCTCATAGTAAATCTATCTGGCTTTACTACTGGGCTCCCGATAGCTCAAGAATACTCTATCTTGAAGATACGGATGGTGACGAAAACTGGCAGTTATATGGAATAGAGAGAGAAACGCTGCATACCATCAACTACACTCCCTTTGAGAAGTGCCAAACTCGTATTATAGAAATAAATTCGGAGGACCCTTCAACTATTGCTATTGCACTTAATAAAGATGATCCTCAGTTACACGATATTTATATCTTAAATCTGCATACAGGAACATTGCGTCTCACCTGCAAAAACCCGGGAAATATCTCGCACTGGGCCTTAGATAAAAACTTGAGAGTACGTGCTGCACTCAAAGAGACCGTTGACGGAGGAAAAGAGCTTCTTATCACCACCGATACAAAAGGAACGATATGGAAAACCGTACGCACGTATAATGCTGAAGACAGCCAAAATGGCTGCTCTCTTTTGTGTTACTCCTCAAAAAAGAACTGCTTATATCTTCTTGAATCAAAAGGATACAATACGACACGACTCGTTTCTTTTTCTCTACGAACAAAAGAAATAACGATTATTATGCAAGATCCTTCCTATGATATAACAAACGCTTTTATGAGCTCTCTTACGGAAGAAATAGAAGCAATCACCTGCGAACGAGAGAAGTTAGAATGGCAGTTTATAGAATCGGGCGTCTACGAAAGACTTTACAAAGCTGTTTCTCGTAAGTACCCAGGAACCATCCAGATAGAAAGCTCCGACGCCACCGAAAAACAGTTCGTAGTTTCTGTTGAAAAGGACGTGAGCCCTCTCTGTTATTATCTCTACGATGATATAAAAAACTCCGTTATAGAACTTTGTAAAGCACGCCCCTGCCTCAAGGAAAATGCACTGTGTCCCACCGAGCCAATCTCTTTAGAAAGCAGAGATGGACTGATGCTCTACGGTTATCTTACAGTACCCCGGGGTAAAAAAAACGCTATTCCTATGGTTCTTCTGGTACATGATGGCCCCTGGCGTAGGGTACGATGGAGATATAACGCTATAACTCAATGGCTAGCTAATAGAGGGTATGCGGTACTTGATATTAATTACAGAGGATCCACTGGCTATGGAAAAAAATTTATGAATGCAGGAAATAAAGAATGGGGAGGCGCTATGCAAGATGACCTTCTTGATGCCGTAGCGTGGGCTATAAAAAAAGGCATTGCAGATCAGAGCAAAATCGCTATTTTTGGCGGATCTTATGGAGGCTACGCTGCTCTTGCGGGAGCTGCATTTACACCCGACGTATTTTGTTGCGCTATTGATCTGGTTGGCATAAGTAACCTTATAAGTTTTTTGAATTCGATACCTCCCTACTGGAATGTATATCGAGCCAAGCTCTATAATGCTATCGGAAACCCGGACAATGAAAAAGCTTTTTTGGAATCCCGCTCACCCCTTTTTAAAGCAGATGCGATAAAAATCCCTATTTTGATAGCTCAAGGAGCACAAGATCCTCGCGTAAAACAGGAAGAGTCTGAACAGATAATAGCGGTACTAAAAAAAAGAGGCATTCCTCACACGTACCTTCTTTTTAATGACGAAGGACATGTTTTTACGAATGCCTCTAATAAATTAAAGCTCTATGCAACAGCTGAAGAGTTTCTCTCAAAATTCTTAGGGGGACGCTGCGAGCCCTGAGCATCTGTGTAGCACTGCTCTACATGATCCCAATTTACCACATTCCACCACTGATCTATATAGTCAGGACGCCTATTGTGGAACTTTAAATAATACGCATGTTCCCATACATCAAGGCATAGTAAGGGAATCATTCCGCGTGAAAACGGTGTATCTTGATTTGCGGTAGTAATAATAGCACATGACCCATCTTTTTGTAACACGAGCCACGCATAACCACTCCCGAAAACGCTTTTAGCAGCAGTCGAAAACGCGGTTTTAAATGAATCAAAATCAGAGAAATGCTTTGTAAGCAGAGCCTCTACAACTGGAGTGGGTTTTCGAGAACTACAGGGAGTCATACATAACCAAAAGAAAGAATGATTATAATGACCACCAGCATTATTAAGGATTTTGGTTCTCAAAGCCCGAGGAATTTTCAGGGGATCACTCAAAAGTTTCTCAAGAGGTATCTTCGCTACACGAGGTTTCCCTTTAAGGACAGCATTAAGCTCATCAACATATTTTTGGTGATGTTTGGTATAATGAGTCTCCATAGTCTTTACATCAATATAAGGTTCTAAAGAAGCATATCTATAACCAAGCTGAGGTAATTCATAAGGGTATCCTTTTGCTAGAGGGGTTTTACTGCTCTTTTCTTGACAAGCCGTTTCCCAACAAAACGCGACAAAAACAGTACTTATAAGAACTGTTACATAAGAACGATTATTCACTAGTTTCTCCTTACCCTACAAGAGAGCGATATTTTTCTTCGACTATCTCCCAATTAATTACATGCCACCAGGCAGCTATATAGTCGACTCGTTTATTTTGATATTTTAAATAATAGGCATGCTCCCAGACATCAAGACCGAGAATAGGCATCATTGATTCAGAAAGAGGACTATCTTGATTAGCGGTAGAATGTATAACGAGGTTGCCCTTTGTATCAAAGGAAAGCCATGCCCACCCGCTGCCAAAGCGAGATTTAGCAGCATTTGAGAACTCCTCCTTAAAAGCATCAATACTTTTAAAGGAAGAAAGAACTGCTTCCTTTACTCTACCACGAGGTTCCCCTCCACGCGCATTCAAAAACTCCCAAAACAAAGAATGATTATAATGGCCTCCCCCATTGTTTCGAATAGCAGTTCGAACAGACTCCGGAACCGTCTCTATATTTTTTAGAAGATCTTCCAATGATTGTGCTTGGAGGTGCGGATGATCTTTTAAAGCTGCATTCAGCTCATCAATATATTTTTGATGATGTTTGGTATAATGAATTTCCATGGTTTTTGCATCGATGTAAGGTTCTAAGGCATCGAAAGCGTACGGGAGTTTTGGTAACGTGTACATAGTCTACCTTCCTGGTAATAAATATATTATTTCATTTTCATAAGCCATCTGAAGCTCTTTGCGAGCAATACTCTCTTTATAAAAAGGATTATTTTTTCGATCAGCGAGCTCTCGAGAAAGTGCATTTACCTCTCCTTCAGTGCGCTTAATCTCCTCAATCAGATTACTATTTTGACGTTGAGCACTTTTTAAAGCTTGTAAACCACCCGGCCCAATAAGATAAAAAAAGGTCACCACAATAATTTCAGCCCCTAAAAAAAACTGAAAAGTCATTCGCTTAAGCTCTTTCACGAGTCCCTTTCTTTGCACATATACGATCTAAAAAAACGCAATATCTTTACTATATAAACAATAAGAGCGAGTTGCAAGGAAAAAACAGCAAAAAAGGAAGTAATCTTCCTCTCGTAGGCGACTCTCGCAGAGGTGCCTTTAAAAACTAGTAAAAAAGAAACAGAAGGAATTTTCTGAGGTCTCTGACACATCTAATAAGAACTACTCTCTGTTCTATCAACCAAAGCATCAAACCAACCTATTTTGTGTATTTACCTACTCAGTTTTATTGAGAGTCCCTCTACCACAAGAGAGCGAGCTTGTGCGTTCTCTATACTCATAAGGGTTCTATAGTCTTCTGTGCCAGGCTGTATCCTAAAAGGGTCTCCTGCACTTTTTGCTCTATAGGCCCTTAAGATAAGCGAAGCTTGAGGTCCTGTAACAAACTCTCTTAACCATTTCAATGATTCTAAGCTTTTGTCCCATACTTTAATTGTTTCGTCGTCACCTACGGTATACAGCTTCTTCCCATCCAGACTAAAGGAAACAGAATGCACTGCCGCTGTGTGTCCATACAACGTTTTAAGCCTCGCGCCCGATCGTACATCCCACAGTTTTACAGTCCCATCTTTCGATGCGGTAGCCAACTGTTTTCCATCAGGACTAAATTCAACTGCCACCACACTATCCATATGACCACCAAGAGTTATACGCTCAGTACCCGTTTCAGTATCCCATATTTTTGCGGTAGTATCATACGAACCTGTTGCAATACTTTTCCCATCCGGGCTAAACGCAATCGACAGCACACTTTGAGCATGTCCTGCAAAAGTTTTAAGTTCGTTTCCCGAGTCTACATCCCATAAGAGAGCTGTTGTATCCCACGATCCGGTGGCCAGTTGGGTCCCGTCGGGACTAAATGCAACTGCATTTATAGCACCTCTGTGTCCCTGAAGTGTGGTAAGTCTATCTCCTAATTGAGCATCCCACAGTAGTACTGCTCCACCCCATGATCCTGTTGCAATGAGTGTTCCCTCTTTATTAAAGGCCAGTGCCAATACATCGCTTGTGGGGGCTCTTAGTGGCGCCAGTTCTGTAAAGGATTTCAGATTCCAGAGCTGCACTGAAGGAAAAATAGCAATTTTATTTCCATCCACGCTAAAAACAGTTCTACGCCCACCTCCCTCGTGGACTTGAAAAGTGTGCACCGTATTTCCACTTACCAGATCAATAAGGCTCAAGCTTTCATCCCCTCTTATTGAAAATATCTTATGATTAGGACTGAGTGCAACTAAGCGGCTAAAAGTAGTAAAGGTTTTTAGAGGATATATATTTTTCTTAAGGTATGAGAGCACCTCATCAATACTCTTAACCGCTATTTCATGCTGAATATCAGCGGGTAGATCTTTTTGACGAGGACAATACTGCATTGCCTCTGCTAGAAAACCAGAAAGCATAAGTACCAGATAAGCTACGTGAGTTATTCTCTTATCCACCGCTTTTTCTCCTTATATCCCTTGTACCGTTAAGGGCTTATCACTAGTTCATACGTTCATACAAAATATAGAAAACAGAGCTCACCTAAAAAAAGATATAGATACCAACACCGTAGATTCTTTAAACCGTAGTTTCTTTAATCTGAGAAGATGGATTAAAACGTCCCCTTTGTTCGAAATTTTGAGCATACTGACCTCTTTAATAAGGCTGACTATCATGAGTTTACATTCCATACTCGGATTGTCTCATCCTTTGAGGCGGTATAAAGGGTCTGTCCATCGGCACTAAAAGAAACCGAGAGGATCGTATCTGTATGTCCTTGAAAAGTTTTAAGTTCAGAACCGGATTCGGGGTCCCACACTTTTGCAGTCTTATCTGCTGAACCAGTAGCTACTTTTTCACCATCAGGACTAAATGCAACGGCCCTCACAGGTTTAGTGTGTCTGCTGAGAGTCCTAAGTTCAGCACCAGATTCAGTATCCCATACTTTTGCTGTACCATCTTCAGAACCGGTAATGAGTCTTTTGCCATCCGGGCTGAATGCCACTGCCACGACTGCTTTTGTATGTTTTTGTAAAACTCTAAGTTCAGCACCAGTTTCTGTATTCCACAGACGTGCTGTTTCGTCAAAAGATCCCGTAGCTATTTTTCTACCATCGAGGCTAAATGCACTCGCCACCACAGGCCCCACATGTCCCACACTCGTTCGAAGTTCTTTGCCCGATTGAGTATCCCATAGTTTTACCGCTCCATCCAAAGAGCCCGTAACCATACTTCTGCCATCAGGGCTAAATGCAAGAGTCTTTACATTCGCGGTGGGGGACCGCAACATGGTTAGTTCACCACCAGATTTTATTGACCATACTTTTACAGATGGTACTATTCCTACTTTTTTCCCATCCAAACTAAATATAGCTGAGGAGATACCTGGTCCATATACAGGAAAAAGCTGTAACTTATTTCCGCTTAGAAGATCAACCACGGTAGCATTTTTGTCTCCCACGGTAATAAAACTGGTTTTATCCGGACTTACTACCGCTACACGACTATAGGTATTAAAAACTTTTGAGGACTGTATACTTTTATCAGGATATGATACTACTTCAACTATATTTTTTATAGATTGAGCATTCTTACCTAGAATTTCTTCATTAGGCTTCTGCTGAGCAGCTCCTAGAGTGCACACATACAGCATAGCCCCCGCAAAGAAAGAACCATACCTTAAAGATCTACTATTTCTATACACAACTTCCTTTGTTTATACTTTATTTCGATTAACTGCTCCTACGTGTGACACCATCTCCCGCACAAAGCATGAAACCAGTTTTAGATACATCGTTTAAAAGAAACATACCCCTGCCATTAATTTTTATACATAAAAATTCTTTATAAAGGCGCTGATGCCATAAGCTCCAGCGCCTTTATAAAGTCCTTATTTTACAGACTTAATGTCTTCAGACTCAACATTATTTTTCAGACTAAAATTAGACTGAGTTTTTTTCATGAGTCCCATAAGAGGTCCTGTCTCTGGCCTTACATTCTGTGATGAATCGACTGTGACATAGATAGTTTTGCCTTTGGTAAAACTAAACACTTTATCCGGATCAGGATTGAAACCCCACTCTTTATTAAAGCTTAAGAATCCTTTAGGCTTAAAATCCTGTGGTTCAGTAAACCACAGTGCTAATATGGTGTCTTTACCTAAATCAGCAGTGTAGTATTTAGCTACAGAAGTTCCCGAAATTGGTCTAGAAGTAAATAACGATGAAGATTCGTTACCGTTCTGTATCGCATACCATATCTGTTTTCCGCTTTTATTATATATTTCGATACCAAAGTCACCCGCCTTTGAATATTCATAGGATTTCTTGTGTGATCCGGTACGTTCAGTAATTGCCGCATGTACCATTGAACTTGCCATAAGACATAACGCAATATGCATGCTAATCATTTTTTTCATATGTTTCCTTTATTTATAAGTAATAAGCCTCTTCACTTTTAAAAGTACCGAGGCACTTCCTGTATGTATAGTTTTATAGCTAGACTCCGTAAAGTCATAAAGCTTACTTTCCCGTTAATCTCGCAACGATTTCTTTATTTTCCGTACTTGAAGGCACAAAAATATCTTTAGCAGGAATATTCTTTTTAAGACTTAGACCAGATTCAGTTTTACCAAATCCTCCAAATATTCCACCTAAACGACCTTTAGTTGGACGTAAAAGAGCATCACCAGATGGATCCCAGGTAAGATACAGGGTACTACCGGTTGAAAAACTATACACTCTATCAGGTTTTTGTAATCTATCGCCGGTCGGTTCAGAATACCATACAAAAAGATAGGTGCGCTTACTAATATCGATCGCGAAGTTTTTCTTGTATGACAGTTTTTCTCCTTTACGCAGCCCTTCTGATTTGCTTACGGGGCTCTTAGCATCTCCATTGAAAACCTGGAACCAAATAAGGTCTTTTCCACGGTTTCCTAATTCAAATCCAACATTAAAGCCTTTTTCTCCATAGACTGTTGCATCTGCGGGATCGAACGTTACAGACTTTAAGGTTGTTGCTTCAGCTACAGGTGCAGCGTTTACGCCAAGACCTACAGATAATAAACTCAGCACGCATGCTACTATTTTCTTCATAAAACTCCTTATATGTTTTTATTAATTTTACCTAAAACGAACATTTTTTTTAGAAAGTGAACTTTTTCTATACATCCTCCTCCACTATTTTCATCTTTTTTGATACTTTATATACATTAACCGTTTCAATAAAAGTGAGTTTTCTCACTACGCTTGTCCCCTTTATCTGTATGAAAAAGTTCTCTATGCCTGCTCATAGAGCTTTTCTAGACAAGAAGGAGCCTTTTCCACTTATTCAAGAACCACCACGTAGGTACTCCACTGATGTATGTAAGATACAGTGACACACCTTTTCTTAAAATTTTTCTTCAATGCCGTTTCTAACTCTTTACCTTTTACGTGGTAGTGAGAACTTAAAACGGCCCTACCTTATTTTTTTTGCAGAGGTTCATATATTTATTTAATATTATTGCATATTAGAAAATTATAAGTCAACATTAGGCTCTTTTTTGTAAAAAAATTACTATACGAATCCTACCAAAAGTGCGAAAATAGCTTGTGTCTTCATCCTTAATCACCAAAAAAATCTTTCCGCAGAAAAGATTAACACTTGAGGAGCGTCAAAACCTTCGTGCTCTATGCATTTAAATTCAGTTGAAAAAAATCGGTGAAAGGATAATACTGGAAGTTCGAAAGGAATACCCCCATGAATACGTATAGTTTATATAGTTTATATGGTACTTTATGCACAGAGTTTTTCGATCTTGATAAACCTACCCCGCCCCCACTCGAATATGAGTTTTATAAGAACTACGTTGAACAAGCCCCGGGAGAGATCCTTGAACCTATGTGCGGTACAGGTCGTTACTTAATCCCGCTGTGCGAAAGCGGCTTTAATGTTCACGGATTTGATGCATCTACGCACATGCTCAATGCACTCAGAACGAAATGTGCACAAAAGGGGCTCTCACCTAAGGTATGGCATGATTTTATCGATACGGTAAGAACCAATCTCCTCTATTCGCTTATTTTTATTCCTGATAGCTCATTTGTTCTCTTTCTTACCAATGAAGAGATTATTCGATCATTGCAAAAACTATATTCCCTCTTGAAGCCTGGCGGAATATTTGTTTTTGATGTTGAAACAATCTATGCAGCACCTTCTAAA
This sequence comes from Candidatus Babelota bacterium, assembly GCA_013815795.1. GTDB lineage: Bacteria > Babelota > Babeliae > Babelales > Babelaceae > PRDV01. The sequence continues at coordinate 47,055 of JACDFK010000001.1, forward strand.
ATAGGGCTATGGCAAGGAAAAGCACATACACGTCCCGATGGAAGTTTTATTCTACTTAACACCCTTCCTCTTGCGCTTGAAGATGATAAAGCAACCGTTATTTGCCGCTATGAGCTGTGTGATAAAGGATCTGTTATTAAAACAGAAATAGAATATTTCAAAATTAAACTCTATAGGCCGGGTGAGATGATGGCACTACTGGAAAAAATAGGTTTTAGCTCTATAAAAGAGATAAAAGCATTCGATCCTCATAAAATTCCCTCTGCTCAAGACTATACTATTGTGTATGAATGCATAAAATAGAAAATGAAAAAATGGTCCCCTGCAGCTCCCCTTTTTTACCATACACTCTATGTATATAAAAAAGCATCTCCTTAAACAGGCCGATACCATAATTTTTTTCATATTCTTCACACCTTCTTCTAAAAAAAGCTATGATGTCCGGGATACTTATAAAGAAAGTGCTCCCTATGAAATGTATTACTCCTAGTATATGTATACTAATGGTATTTTTTTTCTCTTCACTGTACACGACCAGTATTCCCCTTCAAGAGGACTGGCATCAGACCTTTACGAGCGTTTTTACTACCTTAAAGAAAGAATCCTACCTTCCTACCATAAACAGACCTTCAATGATCAAAGCACTGAACGCATTTGTACACAGCATAGATGAACATTCGTCCGTTTTAGAGCCTGAAGAATATAAAGAGCTTATTCATACGACCTCAGGCGGTCTTTTCCGCACGGGAATCACTTTAGGGCCTAAAAAACCTACTGACGATTTCCTTATGATTCTTAAAGTAGAAAAAGGAAGTCCCGCATCACGGGCAGGTATTCAACGATACGATAAGATAAAAGCTATCGACTCACTACCGGTTATTTCTTCTTCTTTAGAGGACAACATTGCACGCCTCTCAGGTGCTCACTGCTCCTCAACAGTTACCCTTTTGATTGCTCGAGAACATCAAGAGAATTTTAGCTGTACGATCAACCGTAGTTTCATCCCAAAGAAAGTCTGCTGTGGTTACTTTCTCCCTCACCATTCGATACTCTATTGTGCTCTTACGCTTTTTACACAACAAACATCGATACAGCTAGAAACCCTACTTAGGCACGCGCATGAAAAAAAGGTCAAAGGAATTATCATAGATCTACGAAATAATGGTGGGGGACTACTGAAAGCTGCTCTTGAGTGTACTGCACTTTTTGTAGATAAAGGAAGCCTCATCGTTTCTACAAAAAATCTTCACGGAAGCCCTCTCGTTCAGTATCGAACCGAGCGTGATCCTCTCTCTGTAACAGTTCCTATTATCCTTCTGGTAAATCAACATACCGCCTCTTCAGCAGAGATTTTCGCTCAATCGTTAAAACTCTCTGCACAGAAAAAGAATCAAAAAACTTTTGTAAGTATTGTCGGGACCCCTACACGAGGAAAAGGATCGATACAAGAGATAAAACAGATAAATGAGAACTGTGCTCTCAAAATAACCACTGCACGTTACTATATGGCTGATGGGTCCTCCCTCCATAACAAAGGGATCATACCCGATTTTATTATAAAGGAATATGAGAAATTAAGCCCCGAAGTTCAACGTATTCAAGAGCTTTTTCAAGAAAAAAAAACCTCGCAACGATCTTTCTCTCTACAAAAAAAGAAAACTGCCCCTGAGTTTGAGAAAAAGCCTGCCCACAAGGAGACTTTATTAAAAAATGATCCTCAATGTGCCTGCGCTTGCACTCTTATTACATTGTTCTCTCATGCAAAAACACATACCCCTTATCTTGTTGGGTCGTACCGTACTACGCTTTCCTGGCTCCAATCGCATTATGTGGTTCCCACAGATCTTATCCTTATAAAAACGGGCTAATAGAATATATGTCACAAAAGCTTATACTGAAACTACTTTTTTCAATAAGACCCACCCTAAAACAGGTTATTCAGGCTTTACAAGGTAAGTTCATATGAAGCCGCCTAGAAATCAAAGCATCTCACTCTTTCACTACCATACACCTTTACACACGAGAAAGCGTTATCGTCTTTTCAATAATGTAACTATATGTAAAGTATACATTGCATATAGTTACATTATTTGATAAACTGACTTTACATATAGTTACATATCTTTAAAGGGGCCTGAATGCTTATACAGCGTATTTTTTGGAAAAAACTCATTGAAGAGGCGTGGCAAGAAAAAAACATTCTATGGCTTATGGGGGTACGACGCATTGGTAAAACAAGCCTTTGTCAGAGCTTAGAAAATATTCATTACTTTGACTGTGAAAGGCCCCGAGTACGTCAGCTTTTTACAGATCCAGAAGAATTTTTAGAAAGTCAAAAAGGAAATCGCATTGCCCTTGATGAAATTCATAGACTTGATAATCCTTCTGAAGTTCTTAAATTAGCAGCAGATCACTATCCTACTATAAAAATTGTGGCTACAGGTTCTTCCACATTAGGCGCCAGTGCTAAATTCAAAGATACTTTAACAGGGAGAAAACGAGAAATCTGGTTGACCCCTTTATTGCTAGAAGAAATGGACTATTTTGGGAGCTCCAATATTAGGCATAGATTTTTATATGGGGGATTTCCATCTTTTTTTGAAAAAAAACAGTTACCGGAACCCGATTTTCAAGAATGGATCGATGCATACTGGGCAAAAGATATTCAAGAACTTTTCAATGTAGCAAAAAGAGCTGCTTTTCAGAAGTTTACCGAACTGCTTCTTAGTAATAGCGGAGGCATGTTTGAAGCAAGCAAATTTACCGCTCCTTGTGAAGTGAGCAGACAAACTATCCTCAATTATCTTCATGTATTAGAAGAAACCTTTGTGGTACATATAGTAAAACCCTATTCAATGCATAGGCCTACTGAAATTGTTAAAGCGCCCAAAGTTTACGGATTTGATACAGGATTTGTCAATTATGCTAAGGGACGAAGTGAACTACGCACAGAAGATACCGGTTTTATGTGGGAGCACTGTATTCTCAATGAACTTCAGGGCCATTTGCAAACCCGTTCAATTAATTATTGGCGGAATAAACGTGATAATGAAATCGATTTTGTTATTAATAACAGAGTTAAAAACGCTCTTACCGCTATCGAATGCAAATTTAATAGCTCTCCCGATGACGCCCGGTTCACCGATACTGGAAAAAATTTTGAAGCTTTTCGCACCCATTATCCTACGGGCGATAATATAGTGGTTTCCCACAATATAGATACACCCTTTACACGACGCTACAAAAATATAACTATTGTTTTTGTAAACAGTAAAGACCTTATTAAAAAATTACGTTCTTTGTAATACTCAAGGTATTTCTCGTACATGCACACTTAGAAAAGGCACTAGGTACTCTCAAACTATTTTTCCACCAAAAATAACACTTTTATTTAATGGAATAAACGACATTCTACTTACTTAAAAACGTAATGCCATTGAAAAAATAGTTGATAATTCTTTATTATTATAAACAATGACACCACAAAAAGGTGTGAGTTTAAAATTATCTAGGAACAATTGTATGAATTACTTTAAAAAAATAAGGACGGGTATCATACCCCTCTTATTCTTGAGCTTTTCAGTTCACTGCATGCACATTTGCCATCACTCTAGTAAAGAGGTCTTACACAATACATGTACCAGGCTCTATCCCCAACAGGAATTACTCTTTGAAAAAACCATGATAGATACACTTTCAAAAGAAAAAGTAACCAGAAGATTAGGCACCCTTTCAAGTCCACCTACTTACATGTTCAATTTACTACAATTTATCCGCCACAGCAGAAAAATTCTTCCTTTAGACATACACGTGGTAATCGCCCACCTCCTTACTCGTTTAGTTTTAGGAAATGCATTAGACTACAATTTCGAACTTTCAGAAGAGCTAATCAAGTTTAAGACCCCTATTGAAACCATAACCTTTAGCCCTGATACAAAAACTGTCCTTATTACCTCAGATAATTTCACCACGTTTCTATGGGATATTGAAAAAAAAACAGAACTGTTATACCTAAATCCTAAAAAATTCGCTTATCAGATAGATTCGCCTCGCTTTAATCAAAACGGGAAAACAGTCTATATATCGACCCTGAATAGCATTTCTATACTAGATATAGCGACCGGACATCTTGTGAAAAAAGTAGATCTTCTTCCCGGCCTTTCTAGCGTTACAGCTCTCAGCCCCGATGGTCGAACTCTCCTGTCCTTATTACATAACAGAAACCCCCAATCGTTGCTCCTAGGATCACTCAAAGACCCTCGAATTATCGATATAATAACTAACGAACGGTTTTTTCTCCAAGGACATAAAAAGATTGTGTTATCAGCAGTATTTAGCCCCTGCGGGAAAATGATTCTTACGGGATCCTTTGATGGAATAGCACGATTATGGGACAGTTTAACGGGAAATTTTATTAAAGAGTTCACAGGAGAACGATCTGGCATCGATTCTGGTATTTCGCTCGTAGCATTTAGTCCATGTGGGGAAAAAATTTTTACGGGTCCACACTTCAAAAAAGATTTAACACGTACTATTTGTATGTGGAGCGTTCTTGCAGGGGACTATTTATTAGAACTAAATCTACACCATGAAGAGCCACTCTCAGCCGCTGTTGGCCCCAATGGAAAAACGATTCTTACGGTATCTTATCAGTCACTACGATTATGGGACATCACAAATGGAAATCAACTCGCTGCTTTAAAAATAGATCCTCTGAACTGTTATTCTTTTCCCTATAGCTTTGTCTATAGCTCTGATAGAGATGCTTTTCTTGTGGGAGTGCCTAAAGATTCTTCTATTTATACATGGAGTATGATTCCTTGCGATGCAAGTAACTGGATCTTACATAAAACCAATCTTTCACAGGCATGGCTTATTACACAAGCAGCAGATGCAAAAAGAAAAACAGGATCCTTTATCATGAATGAACAAAGTCTTGAACATGAACTATTTCAACAACTACCACAGTATGTACAAGAATATGTAATACACTGGTATTCACTGTCTATCATTCCACAAGGCATCGAATTACTTGAAAATAGAGATACATCTTGGAATAAAGGGAACCATGAGCTGTGCTGTTACCTTGTACCATAATTAAAAAATAGTATGGTCAAGCAGCTATAATGCTTCGCCTAGACTACTAATTTCTAAAGAGTATCCTTTGTAAAATCATTGGAAATACACTACCATAAGTAATGACACATAGACAAAAACTTTAATTTTAAAACTAGACAAAACCAAAGAGTAATAGTATGAATTTTCATAAAAAAAGCAGATTTTTTATACTATTTTCAATCCTGCAGATCTCAGTGCTTCAGGGCATGGATAACCCGCTTGAAAAAATAGAAAAAACTCAAGACGAAAATATCACAGTGTATTGCCAAGGACAAGATTTACTATTTCGTAAAACGATACTAGATGAACTTTCACAAGAAACAGCTACGATCAAAATAGGCAAAATTTCAGAGAGCTATCTGCTAAATTTATTACAGTTTAACACCTGCACTAGAGAAATTCTCCCTTTGGAAATCAGATATACTATTGCCATTATACTTACTCGTGTAGTGCTTGGAAATGCTGTGGACTATAACTGCCAGATCGCTGAAAATTTAATCACGTTTGATGACCCTATCCTTTCGATAGCCTTAAGCTCTGATGCAAAAACTGCTCTTATTCAATCTGATGAGTTCACGCTGACTCTCTGGGATATAGCATTAAAAGTACCAGTTTTATATCTAGAGAAAACGGATCAACCTTTTTCTTCACCGAAATTTAATTCTGAGGGCACAATAATTTCGGCCTCTTCTAGAGGGGAGTTCTTCTTATGGGACAGCGAGACAGGGAAACAACTCTCTTCTCCCGACAGCTGTGAAAAAATAGTAAGCCCTGGTGGCAAAATTTTACTAAAAATTCCCCGTGAATGTAAAAACTTTGAAAAAAAATTCCCCAAGAAAGGTGCTACGCTCGTTGATCTTACCACACAAGAACTTTTATTTGTTCTTGAAGAAGATAAACCTTTAGTAGAAGCCTGGTTATTTCCCTCACTCAAAAATACCATCAACGTAGATTCAGCAGCTTTTAGCCCCAACGGAGAAATCCTTGTTACAGTATCTTATTGGAGACGTTACGGAAGCACTTTTCGAGTGTGGGATGTTCATACAGGAACTCTTCTAAAAAAGTTTACGCAAACTAAGAGGATAGTATCGATAACATTTGGAGCCGACAGTGAAACTATTCTTACAGGGGGTGGTGATGGCATAGCGCGCGTATGGAATATTTTGTCCGGCCAACAATTAGTAGTATTGCCACATTGTAATGAAAGTGACATTAAGTCGGCATTGTGGAGCCCTGATGGAGGAACTATCCTTACGGTATCTTATAAAGACGAAGATTTTCAAACGTATCAAAATTACCATACTGAGGCTCAACAGATGATACATCTCTGGGATTCAACAACAGGGCATCAACTGTCTTTATTAGAAGTAGATCCTCGCTATTCCTATTGCGTGGCTTATAATCTCGAAACTGAGAACATACTTATTGGATCTACTAAAGATTCTAGCATCTTCATGTGGAAGATGATTCCTTGTAAAGCGAGCGACTGGATTTTGAACAAGATATCACTGATTCAAGCGTGGCTTATTACAAAAGCAGCATATTCAAAAAGAACCACCGGATCTTTCGCCATAGCGGAAAATAGTATTGAACATGAACTGTTTATGCAGCTACCCGATTACGTTCAAGAATATGTAATACGGTGGTATTCACTCTCTATTATTCCCAAAAGCATACAGTTACCTGAAATTGAAAATATGTATTTGGATAAAGAGACGCATGAGCTTTCTTGTTGCTTACAATAGAAGTAACCGCTCATAAGAAAAATTATCGATAAGTCGGCTGCTTAAATCTATTACTCAAAAAACTTCCAAGGGAAAATTCTAGAAAAATAAATGGAAATGTGTCTTATAAACACTCCCCGCCCACTGGCCTTAGAATAAGAAATCCGCTGAAGAAAAAAAATAAGCCTCTACAAGGGACATAGCATACCTATTTAATACTACTACCACTAGCGAGCAAAGACTAATGAGAGAATCCTATAACAGGAGCACTACAGTCTTGCGTAGAAAACTTACTAGTTTTTCGGTAATATTTTTACCTTGTATAGCTTATTCGACCAGTTCTTACAATAGCTAATCAACTAACATTATCATGCTTTTGTATACGTGAAACTCCTTAAGAGGTATCATCAATACTACCTCTTTATTCTAAAAGCTTGCTTTACTTCACCTGTTTTTGTAGTCTGTATTTTATATAAATCACCCTTTACTTAATGGAGCCACTATGATTCAATTTGTAGTCTTATTTTTAGCGGTAGCAGTGATCGCTGGATTATTGGGATTTTCAGGCGTAGCGTTCGTATCTGTAGAGATGGCACGTATGGTATTCTTTATCTTTCTGGCCTTATTCGCACTGTCCTTTATAGCATATCTAGTTAGAGGTAAAGGTAAACCTCCATTAAGATAAGATCCACCTAAGAGATCTAATGATTAAAAAGTCAGTCATCTCCGAGTAAAGACAGAAACATCTAACTATTAAATGTTTTAATTTTTTCTCTCAGATGACTACTTTACTAAAAATAGTTCCCTTTCAACTTCCTATTAGCACTTATCTAGCCGATTAGACAAAATGCTCTATACGCCTTATTACTTATGCCCTTTACCTCAGCTTTTTCGTGACTCAAGCTATTTTTTTAACTCATTAACCAATAATAGCAGAACCGAAAATAAAATAAAAAGAACTGAAATTTCATTGTCATATATAAAACTCTATACTATCTCCTTAATAACCAATATAATGTACCTGTGAAAAATAGTACTCGCCTAAAAAACTATAAAAAAATATTTAATCATATCTAAAATCGCATGAGTATATACTTTAATAATCGTTGAGATAATGATGTAATAGTGTTACACTTTTTTATTATTATACTATATAGTGGAGGTATAGCTCATGGCAACCAAAAACCCAAGAATTAATGTAACTTTTGAAGAATCTACAGCAGGACTACTTTCTCATTTAGCCCATAAGGAAAACAAATCTGTAGCAAGTTTAGTACGAGAACTAGCTTTAGAAGCCCTCAAGATGCGAGAAGATTTCTATTTATCTAAAATAGCAGAAGAACTTGATCAAGAAGGCGCTACAACTTGCGGACATGATGACGCGTGGAAATAAAATATTGCATACGTTATCTACAAGACGTAGTAGATAAACAGATTAAATCTTTATCATCAACAGCTCAGGATTTAATCAAACGCGCTATTGAGGAGCTTTTAATGACCGATCCAATCAGTTTTGGGAAACCTTTACGCTATACTCTTAAAGGATACCGACGATTAAGAGTAGGCGATTACCGAATTGTTTATCGAATTGAAGCAGAAATAAAAACCGTTACTATTGTTGCTATTAAGCATAGGAAAACAATTTATAAAAACATGTAAAATTATTGAAATAATAAATAGAGAAATATAAATGCTTTAGCCAATCATTTACAATCACTTAATACAGAACTTATTCATTATATACAGATACATATATAAGCTTCCGACACTTTTTCAACAAATCAGATGAATCATAATCTATCTTAGATAAGGAGTATAGAAACCTACGGAAAACCCGTAGTTAACGCGATTTCGGGTTAAGCTGGAATAGCCATTTTTTTTCTTTCAGAAGGCTTATTCTCCCGAAAAATATACGCTATAATACAAGAATAGACGTTTAGTGAAAGAGTTTTAGGACTTCGGTATCGTGAATGTTCTATGTTATAACGGCATTTGAGCAGGCTCCCAATAGACTCAATCATTCCTCTTTTTCGGAGCATTATTTTGTCTGTCATATCCATAAGTATGTTTTTCATGTTTTTCCGTATTTTAGTAACCAGGTGAATCCCTTTAGAATAGAGCTTTTTAAAGAGTTCTTCCTTCATAAGATATCACTTATCTGCATACACTTTTCCCCGTACATTAGACATCACAGTAGTCAGTAGCTCAGCATTATTATCAGCTACATTACCTGAAGTAAGCATGAAGTCGACTATTTCTCCTTAGCTGTGCACCACAAGATGAAGCTTACCCCCCAAAGAACCATCCCACAATGGTTTTACCTAGTTCTGCAAGGCCTTTAAACACTTTATGTGACGGTATTCTTTTAGGATGACTTACTTTCAAAAAAAAGCTATCGATATAAGGAATTCCGTCGCACGCGTATTTTCCAAAGATTTTTGCAAGTAGTGTAAGAGGAAGAATCGCTCTTTCATGTAGTTCAATAAAGCGGTTATAACTTGGTTGTTTTGGGAAGCCTGATCTAATCTGACCAGAGCGCATATAGAAATCTTTAAATGTCTTAAAACCTGACATATGATAATACACAGTTAAAGTTATTATTTCACTTAACGATAAACTTGCTGCTCTTGCGCGTTTTGGCTTGTCTGTTTCTAAAAGCACCACGCTAGTCGCTGTATTAAAAAGCTTACAATATTCGTCTCTATGGTAGAAAATTGTAGTAAGGTCCATAGTGCTATCTTTCTTTTAAGGGTTGAATTTTAAAAAAAGATTACCACCATGGGCTTTTTTTGTAACTTTCTTATCCCGAACTCACGTTAGTTAGTAAAAGCAGA
>JACDFK010000106.1:0-2489 GCA_013815795.1 Candidatus Babelota bacterium
GTTTAAGTGCATTAAATCGACGTAAAGAAATTATTATTGTCATTGAGCGTAACGATGTAATGAAAAGCCTTTTGCACGCACCTTATTTTATTTATGCTGAACTTAAAAAAGACATATTTGATATACTACTTGAAAAACATAGAGCAGAAAACGATTATATACTATGGATTAATCAACAGGGAAAATTAGTAGCTATAAATTCCTTTTGGATAACACATCTTGATGAAACATGGATAAGCGCTGAAGCAAAAAACATGCATACTTGGAAGCAGTACGGGCTATTTATAACCTCAAAAACCGATGTGCTCATGCTCAAGGTAAATCCTCTTACCCGTAGTTTCGATTTCATTGTACAAGGAACTATTAAAGAAGGAATGAGTGCCGAGCATACTGCGCAATTTTTAAAGAAAAATCTTTCTCCTCTTAAAGAGAAAACTACTACCATCCAGAAAGATCAGTCGCCATCAGAAAAAAGCATTTGATTGTATACCAGATGCTTTTAACCCAAAGGAAGTAGATATCTATAGTAACCTTTTATGAGCCTCTTTACGAAAAACCAAGTCTCTAATGCTGCTATTTTAAAGAATAACTTGATGGCCGCGCGAAGTTTATCAAAAAAATCGACATAATAACCTATAAGAGGTATAGTAGCTCTATATAGTTAAAATTCCCATTAAAGTATTTTTAAACTGGTATGATAGAATGACATTTCTTTAAAAACTCTTTAAAATTTCTTTCAATAACAAAAAAATGAATATTAGAGCCCTAAAAACACTGGTTAAACAAGGAGAAACAGACACTATTGAGTTTAAACTCTCTACTGGCCAATTGGCAAGGGCAACTGAAACTCTCTGTGCATTTTTAAATAAAAAGGGGGGCATGGTATTGCTAGGTATTAGTGATTCTGGAGAAATACTAGGGGAAAAGGTTAATGACGCCACTAAACGAGATATTGCCAATCAACTTAATAGAATAGAACCTCTTCCCGATATTGAAACAATTTTCATTCCGCTGACCAACAATACAGACGTTATCGTACTTATTGCCAAACCAAGTTCTAATGGTCCTTATGTGTGTAATGGGCGTCCCTATGTTCGCATACAATCAACCACCAAAGTCATGCCCCAAGAAGAGTATAAACGTATTCTTTACTCTCGCTTACCAACCACAGCATGGGAAGACCAACTTTCTAATCATTGTACTATAGATGACCTAGATAAAGATCTTATTAAAAATATTGTTCGCACAGCTATTAGTGAGAAACGTTTACACGAAAGCGATTCCAGAATAAGCATCGATATTATTCTAAAAAAATTCAATCTTATTATCGGTGATAAACTAACAAACGGAGCGGTGATACTATTTTGTAAAAATGAGCATCTTCAATTCCCCCAATCTCTTCTTAAGCTCGCACGCTTTAGAGGAAACGAAAAGGATGAGTTTATTGACCAAAAAATGATACGAAACAGAAATACTTTCGAAGTATATGAAGAAGCAATGGCGTTTTTGTCTACTTATATTCCCGTTGCAGGAAAAATTGAAGAGGAAAATGCTTTTCGTGTTGACACTCCTGCTATACTTTCCAAATCTTTACGTGAAGCACTTATTAACGCCATAGTACATCGCGATTATAGTGTCAATAGTGGATCTATATCTATCGGCATTTATGATAATCGAATAGAAATAACAAGTATTGGTCCCCTGCCCCATGGTATCACGCTCCAGCAATTAAGCAAAAGACATGATTCATTTCCTCGAAACCCACATATGGCAAGTATCTTTCATCGTTGTGGCATGATCGAACAATGGGGAAGAGGAACCTATGATATGATTAAACTTTGCAAAGAAAGAGGCTACCCAAAACCAAAATTTAAAGAAACAATAGGAAGTTTCTCAGTTATATTACCCTTTAAAGAACCAATTCAGCGAGTGGAAATACCTATGCCTGAAGATAAAATCTTTCTATCACTCACAGATCGACAAAAAAGTATTATAAAAACATTAAAATCGGGACCGCTCAGTCGACAAGAAATAATGAATGAGCTGCAGCATTCTTATTCTGTAAGAATCGTGCAAATAGACCTATTAAAACTATGCAATTTGGATATAATCATCAAATCAGGGAAAACAGCGGGTCGATTCGTTAAATGGTCTCTTAAAAGGTAGTTCAATGCGAAATCAATGCGAAATCAATGCGAAATCAATGCGAAATTCGTTACGATAAATTTTTACCTAACATACTCTAAAACAGAGTGTTAAGAGCAAAATTCCAGTAACTTTTGCTATACGTCCATTTTTGACCACCTAGTAAAGGGGCTCAAAATACACTGTTATCTTTACCCGAATTCTCACATAGCTCTCGCTGTTGAGCCCTTGTCTTTATCATCAGCAAGATAGCATCTGTAAATATTTTGCATTTACTACTCTATCTCCTGTACATGCCTTTACAGTGTCATAGATAACTAGAAATTTTGATCGGGACATCTTCT
>JACDFK010000106.1:2499-4543 GCA_013815795.1 Candidatus Babelota bacterium
ATGTTATACTTTTCTACCATGAGAGCATCTATTTTGGTGAACGTTTTGAAGATCTCATATATAAAGAAATTTATCGTTTTTTTTGAAACGATAATGGTTTATTTTCACTCTTAATCACCCATTAACAGAGTCTAGAGAAAGTTCTTTAATCAATCCCCTACCCAACAAGAAAAAAGATGTATGATCTTAATTAGAAAATACTGAAGTATACACAACGTAGAGGAATTATTATATGAGTTTTTTTAAAAATTCTAGCATTACAGTCCTGATCCTGGTATCTCTTTCAATTCAAAGCATGAACCAATCTGGTAGCAGGTTTATTTATACTACTGAAAACAATCAAAAAAAAGCACAAAAAGAACTCTCAATTTCCTCACAAAGAGACAGCATCATTATCTCTAAATCTTCATTCGATATCTTAGCGCAACAAAATCTACTGAAGGATTTAGAAAAAATCTTAGACTCTTGTTCTTATTTTAAGAATTTACAATGTTTTTTCCTCTATAGCACAGACATTTTTCCTCATGAGATTCCGCAGGTAATTATTCATATATTTACTCGCTTACTCATGGAAAGCTGTTTAGAATGCAATTTTGAGCTTTTAAAAGAGTTCAAAGGCCATTCTAAAAATATTCACTGCGCAGCATTTAGGCCCGATGGAAAAACTCTGGTAACAGGATCTTTTAAAAATGCATGTTTGTGGGATGTTGACTCAGGAAATCAACTTATAGAGCTTCCTAATCATTATGCACGTGTCTCTTTTGTAAGATTTACTTCAGAAGGAATTCTTACAAAATCTCGCGATGGCATGACTTATCTATGGAATGCTTCTTCCGGGGAACTCATAAATAAATGTAAAGGCCCACTCTTTAAAGAAGAAATAACCACATTCAGCTCGAATAAAAAATTAGTGTGTAGTGGAGCTAACAATAAAATAGTACAATTACAGGATACTCAAACAGGTGAACCCATAACAACGTTTACCGGCCATTCCGAATGCATTTGGTCAGTAGCATTAAGTCCTGACGAGCAAACCGTTCTTACAGGATCAGAAGACAGCACAGCCTGCTTATGGGACGCTCAGTCAGGAAATTTACTCTTGACGCTTACACAATGTGGAGGAGTGGGATGCGTAGCTTTTAGTCCCGATGGAAAAACTATTTTTACGGGACCTTTTAACAATGATGCTCGATTATGGACTATGATCCCTTGTGATGCAACTCATTGGATTTTTAATAATGCATCTCTCTTACAAGGATGGCTTCTTGTAAAAGCAAACCAAGAAAAAAGAGCTACAGGATCTTTCATTATAGAGAAAGGTAGCTTAGAATATCACTTATTTATACAATTACCTAGTTACGTTCAAGAGTATGTAAGACATTGGTTTTCTCTTTCTATTAAGGGTAAGATAGAAAACGCGCTGACAGACGATGATACTCCTTCTTCAACTTTACAAGGCATAAGCTTTCATAAAGATCTTTTACAAGATAATGAAAACTCAAGTTCCGATGAAAATTCTTTAGAAATAAATTCTTTTGTAATAATAGATTCAGATACTAATGAAACGCCTCTTGATAAAAGTACTGATGGATTAGGATGCTCTGTACAATAACATCGAACAAAAAGAGACTCTCTAAGTACTATAAAAGAGTACACTGAAAAAAATATGATCGTACAGAACCTAGGCACAAGGATAAAATCGAGCTCTAAAAAATAGCCGCACTCCTTGATTCTAGGAAATTAAAACATAACTATTTTTTAAAAAAAACTGCGATCTATGCAAAATGGAATATTAAAATTTTCTTAAAATGCGTTTTTGAATGTAGCATCTTCTCTTTTAATTGTAACCGAAAATAGAAAACTTTATTGACATACTACTAGATACTAATACACTTACCACTATATATAGTCAAACATATAGAGAAATGACTTTATATGAAAAGTAATCCCTGTGCAAACATTACTACAGTCCAATACAAACTCTTTAAAAAAGCGGGCTCTTATGAAACTTTCTTTAAGCATTCTCTGTCTTTTACTAACCTCT
>JACDFK010000039.1 GCA_013815795.1 Candidatus Babelota bacterium
TCTATAATTGAATGAAGCATATGGGATCCTTTTTTGATAGTGAATTTTCTTAATTGGAACTCATATGCTTTTATTTGTCAATACTAATTTTCTCATACATATCTAATCTAAACTGTATACAAAATTTTACTTACAAAAACCGCTTTTAGATCGTTCTTTTTAATAACTTAGAGATAGAGAAACCTCGTTAATCAATTATTTAGATGCAAAAAAGACTTCTTTTAAAATGAATAAGTAGCGATCTGATCAGATCTTTATCAAATATTGCTTAAGTCCTGTACTCTATCAGAACTGACAAAGAATATACATTTCACACTGATTAAAAAATCAACTGCTCTACAAGCCCCTTACAAAGAAATAAATAGTTCTTCATGATAAAGCCCTCGGCCTTGCCAAAGGCAAGAACAAGGGCTTTTAAGGTCATAGTACTAAAAATTTCTCCGTACAAGATTCTTATACTACGCCTCTTATACACAATCTAAAAAAAATCTTCTACCAAAATTGTCAGTACTCGTTATAACTATTAGTCGACCGCTATAACTTCTACAATTTCAGGAATACGCTCTTTGAGATTTTCTTCAATTCCCATCTTAAGAGTGTACATAGACAGAGGACAACCCACACAAGCACCAAGAAGCTTTACAGAAACTATACCGTCCTTATAAGAAACGAACTGAATGTCTCCACCGTCCATTTGAACATTAGGACGCATCTCTTCAAGGCCTTCCTGTATCTTGTCTATAATCTGCTCATTAGTCATTTACTGAACCCATTCCAACTTCGCCATAACAGCGGTATCACTCACTCGACGACCTAGTGGAATAATTCTAGTGTAGCCGCCTGGACGATGCACATACCGTGGAGCTATCTCTGAAAAAAGCTTTACAAGAACCTCTTCTTTATAAGGAAGCAGAGCTTTAGCTCTTCGACGAGCATTAAAGTCATTTCCATTACGTGCAAGGGTAACTAATTTTTCCGCAAGCTTACGAACTTCTTTAGCGCGCGCTTTTGTAGTTACAAGATGACCATATTCGATCAAGCATAATACCTGATTACGAAGAACCGACCGCCGATGGGCCGCTGTCATATTTAATTTTTTTCTACCATTTTGATGATTCATCAGATAAACTCCTATTGAAAGGGAACCGCCTTACGAGGCGATTTCCTTATCTTTTCCTTCAAGCATCTTTTTAATACTCGATTCTTTAATATTCATTCCAAACGACAATCCAAACGATTTCATCGCATCTTTTACTTCATTTAATGACTTACGTCCGAAATTTTTAATCTTTAAACCTTCATCTTCAGAAAGATTTACCAGATCTATCACCCGTTTAATCCCCGAGCTAATTAAACAATTATGAGCACGTACTGAAAGTTCTAACTCATCAATCGGCTTCAAAAGAAGCTCAAGTGGAACACCTTTAAGAGTTGACTCTTCAACCGATACTTCTTCTTCAGCAGGCTGATCATCAAGCACCGGTGATATCTCATTAAAAGGGATTTCAGCAGTAACAAGGAAATGCTCAAGTTGTGTCCGTAAGACCGATACAGAATAGTGTACAACATCGGACGGGCTTTCCGAACCATCGGTAGTAACCGCTACAGTTAATTTATCATAGTCGATTTCTTTCCCTACGCGGGTTTTTTCGACATCAAAGGTGACTTTAACAACCGGTGAGAATAACGCATCTAAATGGATACGTTCATCTTCCTGTAAAGCCTGACCAATAGGCCATTGAGCAGGTCGATATCCTCTTCCTGATTCTACATAAAACTGAATATCAAGCACACCGCTTTCAGCGACATGTGCAATAATATGATCTTTATTAATTATCTCTAAGTGCTCATCAGCTACAATATCTGATGCCTTTGCTACATGCTCTCCCTTAATTTTGAGGGTCATCATACCAGGTTCACCGGTTTTATTGCTTACCACGAGCTCTTTAATATTAAGAACAACTTGCATCGTATCTTCAACAACACCTTTAAGCGGTGAGAACTCATTATTCACACCAGCAATAATAACCGAGGTAACTGCAGATCCCTCAACACCACCTAATAGCACGCGCCTTAAAGCATTACCCAACGTTATCCCGAAACCAGGCTCAAGCGGTTGGGCTACAAATTCAGCATACGTAGCGCTGTATGAGCTTTTGTTCCAACTAAGCCTCGGAATAGTTAAAGGTTGATACTGTTTTTTAGACATAAATTACTCCTCGATATGAACAACAGAAATCGCCTCAACAAAACACCGTTCATTACTTCGAATACCCCTCAACAATTAGATGCTCTTCTATTGGCGTTTGCACATCGGCACGTACTGGAAGCCTCAAAATTCGTCCCTTGCGGTCCCTTTTATCAATCTCAATCCATTCTGGAACTTTTACATTCGACTGTAAACGCTTATCTACTACTTGCTCTATAAAAACCGCTTTATTAAGAGCTTGCGGAGCAAGACTAATCTCATCATTCACACTCACCAAAAATGAAGGTGAATATACTTTTTTTCCATTAACCAGTACATGGCCATGCACAATTATCTGCCGTGATTGACGACGAGAGGTCGTCATCTTTGACCGAAACATTACATTATCAAGTCTACGTTCAAGTAAAATTAACAAGCTTTCGCCTGTAGCCTCTTTAGCGCGAACTGCTAAAGCAAAGAATCGTCTGAATTGAGCTTCTCTCACGCCATACATCTCTTTTACTTTTTGCTTTTCTTCAAGCTGACGACCATACTCGGATTTACGAGCAGTTCGTTTAGCCCCGCCTTCACTCTTTGTACGATCTCCTTTAGCGGGAGCTCCGGTACCTTGGGTACCAACAGATCTTTTTTCCATACTATAACTCTCTTAAGTAATACTAACTTTATACACGACGTTTTTTTGGAGCCCTTGTCCCATTATGAGGCAAAGGAGTCACATCTCTCAATACAGAAATATAGAGACCGGATGATTGAAAAGCTCTCACCACGGAATCTCTCCCGGCACCAGGACCTTGTAAATTTACTTCAAGGTTTCTAATGCCGAGAGTTGACATCTCTTTTGCAAGAATAGACCCAATTTGAGATGCTGCAAAAGGTGTTCCCTTACGGGCACCTTTAAAGCCAAGCTTTCCAGCACTCCCTCGTAATAAAACGTCTCCTTCAAGAGTCGTTACAGCAACCAACGTATTATTAAACGTTGACATAACATGTGCAATAGCAGAATCTATCTGCCTTTTGACTTTTTTTGACTTTTTTTTATAGGACATTCTAACTTCCTCAGTTCAGATTATAGCTTATTTCTTCGTTACTTTACGCTTCAATGCAACTGCTGATCCAGCCTTGCGAGGACCTTTTCTAGTACGAGCATTCGTCTTTGTTCGTTGTCCACGAGATGGCAACCCCTTTTTATGACGTGCCCCTCTGTAACTTCCAATATCCTGCAGGCGCTTAATATTAAGCCTGATTTCTTTGCGCAAATCACCTTCAGCTATATAGTTAGTAGAAACTTCTTTCTGAATAGCCGCAACTTCTTCATCAGTTAATTCTCGAACGCGTTTATCAAAATTAATTTCTAATTTATTTAAAATATCGCGTCCTGTCTTTAAACCAATACCAAATACATACGGTAAAGCGTATTCGATACGCTTATTAATAGGAAGATTAACTCCTTCAATTCGTGCCATACTATCCTCTTAGTTTACCCTTGACGTTGTTTATGTCGTGGATTTTTTTTACAGATAACCCGTACAACTCGCTCACGATTTACAATGTGGCAGTCGCGACAGATTTTTTTAACAGATGTTCTTACTTTCATATACTTACCTATCGTCTTAATTTTTATACCTTAATACAATACGTCCACGCGTTAAATCATAAGGAGATAATTCTAACGCAACTTTATCCCCTGGTAAAATACGAATATAGTTCATCCTCATTTTACCTGAAACATGTCCCAATACAACATGACCGCCTTCGATCTCGACGCGAAACATCGCATTAGGTAAAGTTTCTTTCACAATTCCATCAACTTTTATAACATCATTAGTTTTCATACGTTTTTATCTACCCTCGTAATTCTTCTGCCTGCAGCCGTGTGATAATCACGGGACCATTATTAGTAATAATAATAGTGTCTTCTACATGAACCGCTAAACTTTTATCAACCGTTTTTGCTGTCCATCCATCAGGCAAAAGGAAAATTTTGTAATCTCCCATTGTAATCATTGGCTCTATAGCGAATGCCATACCTGCTCGTATAACGGGGCCGCATCCTCGCTTACCATAGTTCAAAATCTCAGGATCCTCATGCATTTTCTTTCCAATACCATGGCCAGCAAATTCTCGAACAACACCATAACCATGGCTTTCGACCTCTTGCTGTACTGCCGCTGATATATCTGATAATCGTGCACCCTCTTGAGCAGCAGCTATACCTTTATCAAGAGCCGATTGTCCCGTTTGAATAAAATCAGCAACCGCCTTATCAACGGCTCCTAAAACAAACGACCGTGCCATATCAGCACAGTACCCATCATACGAAGCACATATATCTATCTTTATAAGATCGCCCAGCGCCAAAACGGTAGTTTCTCGGGGCACTCCATGTACTACTTCATCATTAACTGAAATACAACTTACGTGCTTATACCCTAAATAACCCTTCGAACTTGATTTCAACTTATGAGCAGTCAAATAATTTTCAATAAAAGCATCCACCGCATGAGTAGTCATACCAGGTTGTACAAAGGTGTACAATTTTTCAAATAACTGAGCTAACAAAGAACCGGCTATTGCCATTTTTTCCTGAGCAAAACTATTTTTTATAGTAATCATTCTCGGGGATGCCCTATTTTTGTAATTAACTCATTATATACTTCATTCAAGGGTGCACGTGCATTAAGTTCAACAACAGGCTGTCCCACCTCATGATAAAAATCGAGGAGTGACTGCTCATGTTCATGATGACTACGCAACCTTTCATGTATAGCAGTTTCCTCATCATCAAAACGTCTCACCAAAGGGCTTCCGCATTCATCGCAAATCATCTCTTGTGCCGGTTGATGTGCCGACTGCTTATGAAGAGAGTATACACGCTGACAGCTATTGTTTTGACAAATAGACCGCGCTAATAAGCGATATATCACCTCTTCATCAGACAACACTAACCGTATCGGGTACAGTTGCATATCTTTAAACTCAGCTAAAAGTTCATGCAATGCATGAGCTTGTGAAACTGCACGCGGAAATCCATCAAAGATAACTGACCCTTGAGAACCTTGTGCCGCTTTTTCAGCAAGCCATTCTTGAACCATTCCAAGAATAAGGCTATCAGAAATAAGTTTACCAGATTTGATAAAAAAATCTATCTGTGTTCCTATTTCTGTTTCACGAGCAATATGGTCTCTACAGAGATTCCCTGTTGATAACTGTTGCCATCCAAGCTTCTCAACACATCTTTGAGAAAGAGATCCTTTTCCTGAACCCGGAGGGCCAAGAAATATAAAAATATCCCGATTCACCGTTAAGCCCTACTTTTCATTTTTCCTGTCGTTAAGAACGACCCATATTTATATTCAATTAAATAGGACTCAATCTGAGAAGAAGTTTCAAGAGCAACTCCAACCATAATAAGCAGAGAAGTTCCACTTACCGCGAAAGGTAATCCTAAAAATCTGGTCAATAAACTTGGAGCAATTGCCAATAAGCCCAAGTAGATAGCTCCCACTAATCCAATTCTTGTAAGAATATAATCGAAGAAGTCTGCAGTCTGTTTACCAGGTCTAATCCCTGGAATAAATCCGCCACTTTTTTTAATATTATCTGCAAGTTCAGTTGGATTAAATGCCATAGCTGTATAGAAGAACGTAAAAAAGATAATCAAAGCAAATTCTAAAGCATTATACAAAAGACCATTTTGAACCAATGCCTTTGCCACCGGCTTAAAAATCTCAAATCTATCTGCGAGTATGCCCATAAGAAAAAGAGGAATATTAAGCATAGATCCAGCGAAAATAACGGGCATCACACCAGCAGTATTAATTTTAAAAGGAATATACGTACTTTGACCACCATAGACTTTTTGGCCTATAATCCGTCGAGCATACTGCACTGGTATCTTTCTGTCGCCCTTTTCTAAAAAGACAATAAGACCAGAAATTAAAACAAACAGCGCCAAAACAAATAAAGCCATAGCGATATGAGTTCCCCCAATCAACTTTGCAATAACTTCAGGAAACCTCGAAACAATACCAGCAAAAATAATCATCGAGCTGCCATTTCCTATTCCAAATAAACTAATCTGTTCGCCAAGCCACATGGTGAGAATAGACCCAACAGTTAGTGAAAGAGTAAATAAGAAAATAAAGCCCCACCCCGGGTTTACAATAAGCCCTGGAGTTGTCGTAGCATTTGCATTACTTAAGTAAAACGAATAACCAAGGCTATAGCCGATACTTAGTAAAAGAGCAACATACCGCGTATACTGATTTATGAGTCGTCTGCCGTAATCTCCCTCTTTCATAAGGGCTTCCAGCGTAGGAATAGTCATACTTAACATCTGCATCATAATAGAAGCAGTAATATAAGGACTTATCCCCAGCGCAAATATTGTACAATACTGTAACGAGCCGCCTGAAAAAGTGTCAAAATAGGATAATAATCCTTTAAAGTTTGTCGCTTTTTCCATAAGCTGTGACAGTATTCTAACATCAATACCTATAGCAGGAATGTAAACACCAAGTCTAAATACGATGAGTACGCCCAACGTAAACATTATTTTTCGTGTAAGCTCAGGAATTTTAAAGATATTCCCAAAATTTTTCAGTAGAACCACAACCCTACTTCTCCTTATTTAAATGCACTCGTCCGCCTTTATTAATAATGGCAGATTCTGCAGTTTTACTGAACTTATCAGCATGCACCACAAAATGTTTCTCAAGAGTACCTTCTCCCAATATTTTCAAAAGCTTCACCGGCCCTTTAACAATTCCCTTTTCTCGTAATGCTTCCATTGTTATAGTCGCACCTTCTTCAAAGAAATTATTCAATGTTTTAAGGTTAACTATTTCATAGCTTACTTTAAAAGGAGCATTAGAAAATCCTCGTTTTGGAAGTCTACGAGTAAGTGGCATCTGCCCACCTTCAAAAGAGGGTCTTATATGAGGCCCTGAACGTGCTTTTTGTCCCTTATGACCAAATCCGGCCGTCCCGCCGCGACTTCCGCCTCGGCCAATTCTTTTTCTTTTTTTACCCGCCGGAACGAGCGTATGTAATACTGACATATTATTCCTTTACAATTTGGGCAACTGTTTTACCACGCAGCTCAGCAAGATGCGATGCTGATCTACATTTAGCAAGAGCATTTAAAGTAGCCTTAACCACATTCTGTCCACAGCGTGAAGATCCGACCGATTTTGCAAGGACATCTTTTACACCAAGAGCCTCCATAACCGCACGAACAGCACCACCTGCAATTACCCCTGTACCTTTACTAGCCGAATTGATATGCACGTGCGTTGCACCATGCTTTCCTCGTACATTATAAGGGATAGTAGTATCACGCAAAGGAACAGTTATCATATTTTTACGAGCACGTGTTGTCGCTTTTGCAATCGCAGAAGAAACTTCACGGCTTTTACCTAGTCCTATACCTATGCGGCCTTTTTGGTCACCGGTAACAACAAAAGCTGAGAATGAAAATCTTTTTCCACCTTTTGTTACTTTTGTTACCCGATTAACGCTTACCACGCTATCTATAAAATCTCTTTGTTCTGCCATTATAATACCTTTTCCTAAATCCTCAATCCGCCTTCTCTAAGCCCATCAGTCAAAGCCGCAACTCGCCCATGGAACAAAAAAGCACCTCTATCAAATACCGCATTCTCAATACCGACTTTCAATGCTCGTTGAGCAAGCTCTTTTCCAATAGCAAAAGCTTTTTCTTTCTTACTTCCCGTAAGCTCTTTAAGTTCAACACTTGAACAACTTGCGAGAGTTTTATGCTGACTATCATCAATCAGTTGAGCATATATATGGTTTGCACTTCTAAAAACACAGATTCGGGGTGTTCCCGTATTTCTTGTCTTTGTTCGTACTCGTTCTGCGCGTCTTTTACGACTTGCTTTTAGTTTTCTATCTAGTGACACACTAACACCTCTCTTACCTTACGATTTAGCTTTACCAGCTTTACGAATAATTGTTTCTGTAACATACTGAATTCCTGTTCCTTTATAAGGTTCAGGCGGTCTTAAGGCTCGTACATCACTACATACTTGGCCAAGTAAATCCTTATTAAAGGACTCAAAAGTAAGCATCTGACCAGACTTATCGATTTCAATCGTAACGTCTTGTGGTAGCTCAAAATCGGACTTGTCCTTATATCCACCCTTATGACTATAACCCAACGAGAACTGAATTTTAGACCCCGTCGCCACAGCTTTATATCCAAGACCTACAATGCGCAACTGTTTCTTAAAACCAGTATGTGCACCCACAATCTTATTAGAGAGCAAAGCACGATGAAGACCCCATACTCTACGGGAATTATTAGTGTTCACCACGGGAGTGATATATAAGTTATTATCTTTTACTTCAACCACGAGCAAAGGATCCAGTTCATGAACACCTGAAGATCTTTTACCAGTATAATGGACTTCTTGTCCTTTAATTTCAACTTTAACCCCTTCTAAAGGAATGGGTTTTTTTCCAATCTTTGACATCCTGTCTCCTTACCACACCGTACAAAGAACTTCACCGCCTACACCACGTATACGTGCTTGTTTGCTCGACATAACTCCTTGATTGGTTGTTACAATCGACAAACCAAGACCACCAATAACCGGCTTATAGGAAGAATGTCCCACATAATTACGACGTCCCGGTGTACTTATTCTCGTAATTTCATGAATAACGGATTCGCCCTTCATGTATTTCAAACCTATCTTGATCTGCTTTTTAACAGCATCTTGCTCATCTACTACTACATCTCTAATAAAACCTTCATCCTTTAAAATTTGAGCGATCTCAAATTTTAAACGAGAATACGGTGCACTGACAGATTTTTTAGAAGTTAAAACGCCATTGCGAATTATGGTCAAAAAATCACCTATTGTGTCCACTGACATATCATACCCTTTAACTTACCAACTAGTTTTTTTTACCCCTGGCAATACACCCTTTAAAGCAAGTTCTCTAAAACAAAGACGACAGAGTCCGAACATACGAATAAACCCTCGTGGTCTACCACAGAGAGTACATCTGTTTCGCTTTCTTGTGGAAAACTTAGGTGTTTGCTGGGATTTTACAATTAATGCCTTACGCGCCATTGTGTTCCTTATTTTTTACGAAACGGCATACCAAAATTCTTTAACAGTTCAAATGCTTGAGCATCATCCCCTGCTGAGGTATGTATCGTTACATTAAGCCCAAATACCTTTTCTTGTGTCGAATCAGCTTCAGGAAATATAGTCCAATCTTTAATTCCCAAATTATAGTTACCACGACCATCTAACTTAGTAGGGACCCCTTGAAAATCTCGTACTTTCGGAAGCGCAAGATTAATAAGTTTATCTAAGAAATCATACATTCTTTTCTTACGCAAGGTTACCCGTACACCAATTGGCATACCTTCTCGAATTTTAAATCCTGCAATCGATTTTTTTGCAAGTGTTTTTACCGATTTTTGACCAGCTATATTATCAAATGTTTGAATAACACCATTTAATACACGAGCATCAGCAACCGCCTCTTTAACCCCAATATTAAGCACAATTTTCTCTATGCGAACTACCTGCATAATATTCGGAATCTGTAAGGACTCTTTTATAGCAGGACGTACCGTTTCTCTATAGAAACTTTCAAGACGTGATTTTTCTGCCGTAAATCCCTTATTAGATTTTTCCATAATTTTTCCTTTTCATCAAACAGTCTGTTTTGTGCGATTACAAACACGAACTTTTGACCCATCTTCAAGCACCTTAAAATTTACCCGACACGCATTAGAATCTGTCGGAGAAACAAGCATGACATTAGAAATATGTATGAAACTTTCATGCTTTTTAATGCTTGATGCTTCACCTTGACGACGAGCTTTGTAATGTTTTGTTACAATCCCAACGCCTGAAACTTTTACCAAATTCTTATCTACATCAACTTCAAGGACTTGTCCTCGTTTACCTTTATCACGACCCGTTATAACAATAACCATGTCATGTTTTTTTATTCGCATCATATGCTTTATCCTCTTTACAACACTTCCGGAGCTAATGATACTAATTTGGTAAATTCCTTTGCCCGTAATTCACGTGCCACAGGTCCAAAAATACGAGTTCCCACTAACGTATTAAAGTCTTCTACCGATTTAATAAGAACACCAGCATTATCACCAAAACGGATGTAACTACCATCAGCACGTCTATACTCTTTACGAGTACGTACTATAACAGCTGTTACCACGTCACCCTTTTTCACTGTACCGCCAGGAATAGCTTTTTTCACTGCACATCTTACCAAATCAGCAGTGTAAGCAAAACGTTTTCTTGTGCCTCCCACTACGTGGATAATTTGCAAAAGTTGAGCACCTGAATTATCAGCAACTTCTAAATAAGATTCCTTTTGAAGCATGTTTTTATACCCTCATGTTTATATTATGAATGAGCGTTCAAAATGCGAGCAAGGTACATGTACTTTGTTTTTGAAAGTGGACGACCTTCGCGAATCTCAACGGTATCGCCAACTGTCGCACTTTCAGATTCATCATGTACCTTATACTTCTTTGAAACACGCATTACCTTCTTTAGCCTTGGATGTATATAACTTCTTATAACCCGGACGACTAGTGTCTTATCCATCTTATCAGAAATTACTTCACCTGTCAGCATACGTGGTGCACTCTTTTTTGTCGAATCCATTTCACTATCCTTTTTATGCATTTTCCTGCTTTTGACGTAAAAACGTTAAAGCGCGTGCTATATTCTTTTTCATCTTTCTATAATGCCCTACATCTTGTAACGGCTTAGTCGCTGCATGAAGACGGATACTAAAAAGATCTCTTTGCAACGTTTCAATTGTAGTTTTGAGTTCAGGAATTGAACGATTCCTCAAATCCTCTTTTACTGTTTTTTTCATTCAGATTGCTCCACCGGCTCTCCATGCTCCATCGATTCAGTTTGATCAATAGGAGCAGAAACCTTCTTAATTATTTTTGTTTTCATTGGAAGCTTATAAGCTGCCGCTTTAAGAACACTCTTTGCTGTCTCATCATCAAGGCCACTAACCTCGAACATAACTCTTTCACGCTTTACAACAGCAACCCAATACTCCACGTTTCCTTTACCTTTACCCATACGAGTTTCAGCAGGTTTTTCAGTAATTGGCTTATCTGGGAAAATTCTTAAAAACAGACGACCAACTTTTTTAAGTCGGCGAGACATTGTCACACGTACCGCTTCAATTTGTTGAGCGGTAACCCATGCTGCCTCAACAGCCTGTAATCCCCATTCTCCAAAAGCAACATCACGAGCGCCTTTAGCAAGGCCGCCTTTCCGTCCTTTATGGACTTTACGATATCTTATTTTTTTGGGACTTAACATAGTTAACTCTTAGCTAATTTATATTCACCACGACATATCCACACTTTCACACCAATAACTCCATAGGTTGTATGAGCTTCACATAAGGCATAATCGATATCAGATCGAAGTTTATGCAAAGGAGAAGATCCAACACGGAGCCATTCATCACGCGCAATTTCAGCACCACCAAGGCGGCCTGAGCATCGTATTTTAATACCAAGAGCTCCAGCTTTCATTGTAGCCATTGCGACTTTTTTCATCACTTTTTTAAAACTAGCCCGCTTTTCAAGTTGCTCAGCAATGCTTTTTGCGACAATAACAGCGTCAAGATCAGGTTTTTCAACCTCTTTAACTGAAACCTCTACACTATCGCGGCCTAAAAACTTAATTAGATCACGACGTAATGCTTCGATTTCACGTCCTTGTTTTCCTATCACAACTCCAGGACGACCACAATAAATATTGATACGGATATTATCACCATCCTTAGCTATTTTAATAACCGAAATTTCGGCTCCAGAAAGCTTTTTTTCTACATAATTGCGCACTTTTAAATCTTCTATGAGTAGGGCTGCATAGTTTCCTCGACGAGCAAACCATTGAGAATCCCAATCTCTATAGATACCGACACGAAACCCTTTCGGATTAACTTTATTTCCCACACATCACCTTTCAAGATTTAGTTTGTAATGTCACACTAATATGGCACAAACGTCTCCGCTGGATTTGTGCTCTTCCTTGAGCTCCTGGCTTGAAATATTTCTGTATTGGACCTTGATCCACACATATTTCTTTAATCATTAAAGCCGAAGAATCAACATTATTTCTATTTTTAGCATTAGCTACTGCAGATTCAAGCACTTTCTTAATCGATTGCACACGTCGTGTGCGATACGTAGTGAGCCATCGCAAAGCATAGAGTACATCCTTACCACGAACAATATCTGCGATTGGTCGCAACTTATACGGTGAGTAAGGAATATATTTTGCTGTTGCTCCATACTGCTCAGCTTGCTGCTGGGTGCTTTCTGCATTCTTAGTATCTTTTTCAGTTGACTTATTCATCGTCAAAACCTCTTACTTATGGTATTACTTAGCTTCAGATTTACGCTGGCCACTATGCATTCTAAATGTTCTCGTTGGAGCAAATTCGCCCAGTCTGTGTCCCACCATGTTTTCACTGATATAGACAGTTACAAACTTTCTTCCATCATGTACCGCAATGGTGAGTCCCACAAAATCCGGTGTTACCATACTTCTACGCGACCACGTTTTAATGACTTCTCTTTTAGTGCTCGCTTTTACACGTTCAACTTTTTTTATAAGATGATCATCAACAAATGGTCCTTTTTTAGCAGATCGAGCCATGTTTATTCCTCGTGATTATGGTCTTCTTCTTTTAATTATAAGTGGATTCGTACGTTTTCTTGTACGAGTTCCTTTTGCCCCTTTACCCCACGGACTTACAGGGTGAGAACCGGATTTCGTACGGCCTTCACCACCACCATGAGGGTGATCTACTGGGTTCATTGCCATACCACGAACAGTAGGACGAATTCCCATAC
Organism: Candidatus Babelota bacterium; assembly: GCA_013815795.1. Taxonomy (GTDB): domain Bacteria; phylum Babelota; class Babeliae; order Babelales; family Babelaceae; genus PRDV01. The sequence continues at coordinate 13,125 of JACDFK010000039.1, forward strand.
GACGGGTTCTACCAGCTTTTCCAACCGTAATATTTTTATGATCAGCATTCCCTAGAGTCCCTATCGTAGCCCAACAGTCAAGATGAACCATACGGATTTCTCCTGATGGCACCTTTAACGTTGCATGAGTTTCCCCTTTTGCCACGAGCTGTACCGATGTTCCCGCACTTCGTGCAAAAACACCGCCAGATTTAGGAGTAATTTCTACATTATGTACCGTAAATCCTACTGGAATACTTCTAAGCGGTAAACAGTTACCCACTTTCGCTTCTACAGCCTTTCCAGCCATGACCTTATCTCCTACCTGTAACCCTTGAGGCATAAGTATATACGCTTTAGCGCCATTACTATATACCACGAGAGCTATACGTACGTTTCGATTCGGATCATACTCTACAGCAACAATCTTTCCAGGGATATCTCTTGTTATACGCTTAAAATCAACAATACGATATTTTCTTTGAGCACCGCCACCAATATGGCGCATTGTTATGCGTCCATAGGCATTACGGCCTCCATGTTTTCTTAAGCCTACAGTAAGGCTTTTTTCCGGTGCCTTTTTGGTTAAATCACTCGTATCTACATACGTTTGAAAACGCAAGGAAGGGTTACGCGGTTTTCTTGAAATTATTGCCATAATATACCTCTTATTCTTCAGCTGTCGGAACTGCTTCAGCTTGAACCTCAGCCATATCCATAAGATTTATCGATTGACCCTTTTTAAGCGTTATTATTGCTTTTTTTCTTAATTTGCCCATGGTAAAAAACTTACCAGCTCGGCGTTTCTTACCCTTTAGTACTACAATACCTATCTTTTCCGCTTCGACATTAAATAACTTCTTTAATGCTTCTTCAATCAAAGGCTTATTAGCTTTAGGGTGAACTTCAAGAACAAGCTTTTTAACAACTTGATTTAACCGATATGCTTTTTCGGTAATTCGAGGGCCTTTAATGATATCAAATAATGTTATAGCCATAAATTAACCATTTCCTTAAAGGCATCCATATCTTTTTGCAAAACTAACCACATTTCACCATTGGAAATGTCATATACATTCCATTGATCATAAAGAAGCATCCTAACGTTAGGTATATTAGCAAAAGCTGTATGCGTATAACTATCTTCTGGGCTCACGAAAAAAATGATATTTTTATTTTGTATACCTGCTTGCTTAAGCGCATTATACGCCTGGGACGTCTTTGGTGCGCCGTCTGCAGGTTTCCAATCAAGGCTCACAATAGTATTATTATCTAAATAATTCCATAAAATCGTATTGCACACATTTTTTCTCAGATGCTTACTTACCGATAAAGTCCGAGTACGGGGCTGTGGTCCAAAAATAACACCACCACCACGCCACAAAGGAGATCTAGCAGAACCTGCACGAGCACGTCCCGTTCCCTTTTGTTTCCAAGGCTTTTTATTGGATAAAGAAACGTCTGATCGTCCTTTACATCCGACTGTTCCTTGACGCCAATTTTGCAAAAGTGAACGCACACACTGGGAATACCCTTCTTTATTGGTGGTGGCACGATGCTCATCGGTCAAATTAATATCATCCGATCTCAAAATTTTAAACGTTGAAGATTGCTCTTCCTTTTGTACTGACTTATTATTAGTCATGTGCATTACCTACACTTTCGGACAAAAACCAAAGATCCTGATTTTCCAGGAACAGAACCCTTTACCAGTACCACTCGTGCATCTGGCTCTATTTTAATAACCTCTAAATTCTTCATTACACGTCTTTCAGTTCCCATATGACCAGGCAATTTTTTGCCTTTAATCACACGGCCCTGACTTCTCATAAAGCTCATCGAACCAGGAATACGACCATTCGTAGAAC
>JACDFK010000107.1 GCA_013815795.1 Candidatus Babelota bacterium
CTTGTGCACACTCGATGCTATTGGATCGTATGCTCATAATTCTCTTCTCTTCTTGATACTCATACTGCCCATTTTTTAAAAGGTCATGTTCAAGCATAAAATAGTGCTTATGTTCTCTAAAGGCTCTCAAAAGTTTCTCAGTATGTCTTAATACGGTAGTCGTCTTCAAAAGTAGTTTTTTCCCTAGTGTATCAAAGAGGTGTTGATCTTTTTCATGATGAGAGTTAATACCGGAAATACCAACTTCTAGGGTGCTTTTGCAGGTCTGTAGTTCTTTCATATCCCTTTCTAAACTAGGCTCAAGCCCGTTTACCGAAGAACCGGATTTTAAGAATGTACATAACTCATTATATAAAAGAGATGCTTCATCTTGAAGATCATTGAAAGTGAGTGAATATTTTTTTTCCATTCCTTCAATAGAACTTTGAAGATGTGCCCAGGAAACTTGAGTCATCGCTTTACGTGCTTCTTCAATTTTAGTTTCTAACTTTTCAGTGGCTACTTTTTGAGCGTATACAGAATAACAGCCATAGAGTGCCGCTGCTGCCCCTGTAGCATAAGGAAGACCTTCTTGTAAGGTAATTCTTTTGCGATTATAGCCCTTGTTTTCGTAGAGTTTATACCCGTTCACTGCGGTTACTCCGGCAATGAGAGCATAGGGAATGTACTCTCGTATCGTAAAGGCTGCTATTTCTGCAGTGAGTCCACACAGAATCAGCAGTGTACCTGCTTTTTTTATAGTCATTAGTATCCTTATCATAGTAGGTAGAAATTTTTATTCTTTTTGAGTAATGGATGCATATCCAATTTTAGTATTACAAATTATGTAAAACATGCAATTGGTTGTCTCACGTAAGTATTTTAAAAGTAATGAATTACGACATTTGTAGGTCTTCCCTAATAGTCGTATATATTTTAGTTATAGGTAGTGCTAAGATACTATACGTTAGATTAGTGGAGAGAGTGATTACGGGGATTAGTTGGGCGGTTAATCGATGAGTCGATGCAAGGAGGCAATCCTCTTAAAAATTTGACTTTTATGAAATAGTTTTAACTCTGCTTTTAAGATTAACGTAAAAGGTAATTTTAAAATAGGTGAAAAGGAAAAGAACATCAAGGTGCTCCAATTCTATTTGTTTATAAGGAAATGCCTTTGTGATCAGCTAGTCCTTCATTAAGTTCTTAGAATAGCTTTCAGGAGAGTTTAAAATAGTTCTGTTTTATCCACAATGGTATATATTAAAATTATATTATGACCCAATAAATATGAGAAGATATGAAGCATTATTTTTTTATTTCATTATTATTTTTTGGCAAGTTGTTATCACAGAATCATCAGACGCATAGAATGGTAACTCTACCGAGAAATTCATTATGTGCTCACACGGTTAATTTGAAGCGACCCGAACAGGAACTATCTGCTCTTAAAAAAGATGAATTAAAAAGAGGAGTCGCAAGACTTCCTTATTCCTGGAAAAATCCAAAAATTAAACCTTCTGCTCCGCCTTCGCTTACTGGTAAACAAATGGGAGTTTTACAAACTCCCGGCATTAGATCGCTTGGTTATAGTATGGATGGTAAGGTAAAAGTTTTTAGGCTTTATGCACAACCAGTTGAACAGTACATCACCAATGGAAAAGAGGCAGAATATGATAAGCTCATCCCTAAAAAAAATAGATTTTTTCATCATGCTATGCATGGCACTATTGTTCAGAAAATACGAGCTTGGGGATTTAATGGGACAACACCGGGTCCGACGATTGAAGCATTTGAAGGCGACAGAATCCGCTTGGTAATTACTAATGAACTTCCCGAACCCCTTTCAGTACATTCACATGGAATAGAGCTTCCAAATAATCAGGATGGCGCCGGGGGATTTGCAGAACCAGTTATTTTACCCGGAGAAACAAGAAACTATGAATATACACTTTATCAATCGGGCACCGCTTTTTATCACGGCGAATTTAATCTTATGAAGGCTACCAGTTACGGTCTTACGGGTGCACTAGTAATCCATCCAAAAGTTTATGCTGAAAAAATCGATAAACAATTTGTGATTACGATGCAAGAGTGGAGAATCTTGCCGGGAAATGTCGATCCTGATCTAGTGAGTATGGAATTTAATTGGTTTACTTTTAACGGTCGCTCTGCACCTTTTATTCCCACGCTTACTGTCAATCAAGGAGAACGTGTACGAATTAGACTCATTAATATGAGCATGGATAATCACCCCATTCACATCCATGGACATACCTGGTGGGTGGTAGGAACGGAGGGTGGACCCATTCCTAAAACTGCACAGTGGCCGGGCAATACCGTTGATGTACCCCCCGGAGCAAGTCGTGATGTAGAATTTATCGCCTGGAATCCGGGGATATGGTTTTTTCACTGTCACAAAGTACACCATGTTGTTAATGGGCATGCAAATGTACCTATGGGAATAATGCCACATGGCGGTATGTTCACTATTGTTCATGTGATTCCTAAGCATCCAAACAGAAAATGGCGTCATCCAAAAGAGGAGGGCATAGATATATCTAGTAGAGATTATACGCGAAAGAAATTAAAGCAGTGAGAATTCTTCTTGTTATACTACTTCTACTCCCTGCTTGCCAAAAGGTACGAATTGAAAGTGAATTTAAAGCACTTAAAAGTACCACTAAAAATCTTACAAACACAGATATTGTTTTTAATAGTTATTCATCATGCCCTGCAATGGAGAAGAATGTAAATTGCATACTTGCTCAAGGGTTAGAGCGCGATGAAGCAGTACGAATTGCCGTGATGAATAATCCCTTGTTGCAGGCTGATTTTGAGATGCTCGGTATTGCAAAAGCTGATTTGGCACAAGCCGGGCTTTATACCAATCCGCAAGCGAGCAACTTATTTCTATATCCAACACAAGATCGTGGGCCAGGAACTACTCAAGTAAATATTGAAAATAAACTTACGGGGAAAATTTCTGATTTGTGGCGCGTTCCCCTGCGCACCCGCATATATGAAGATGAGCTTGAAATGGTTACTTTACGCATTTTAACCACTCTTCTTGATGTTATTGAACGCACAAAGTCCGCGTATGACGCTAGCGTTAAAGCTGATCTACTCATTAAAAACGGAGAACGTATCCTGTTTATTAATACAGAGCTTCGTGACGAAATCTATTATCGACAAGGTTTTGGATTTTCCAATGAACTGGACAAAGTAAATGCAGATGCACAAGTGGCAGCTGCGCGCACTGCAGTTGTTACGTATAAAATAGAGCAAGTAGATGCCTATCTTCGTCTTACAGAGCTTTTGGGTGTTTTATCTCCCCTACAACATATAGTTTTCACCGATACTATTATGACTAGCAAAGAATTACCCGATAGTACTGTTATTGAGCTCTATGCACTTGATTATAGTCCTGAAATACAAATTGCTCGTTATAAAATAAAGCGATATGACGATATCATACAATTTGAAAAAGCGAGTGTCTGGAAAGACGTAAATACAGGTGTTGCTTATAAACAGGATTTTGATAAGCCCTTACGTGGATGGGGCCCTGCAATTGATTTTGAAATTCCTCTTTTTGACAATAATTATGCACAAATTGCCAAGGCAGAATTTAAACTTGAGCGAGCAAAGAAAAAAATGCGTTTTAAAACGCTCAAAATTCAACAGGAAATAAGAATGTTTTTTTCACAGGCACAGCTAGTATCCCAGGAAATTAAGCATTACAAGGAAATAATTATTCCCTCATATCAAAAGGCGATAAATTATGTCTATGACTATGTTCAGACTATGCAACAGAATATGCTTGAAGCTCTTCAAACACAACTAAATTTTTATCGTGCTGAACAGGATCTAATAGAAAAATATTACAATTTTCATGTTTCATATAATAAACTTGAGCGTGCCTATGGAAAAAACATTATACAAAAGAATAGTATAAACTGAGGAGAGATTGTGAACTTATTAATTTTTGTTATATGTGCGGCTATTAATGTTATTGTGTGGTATTACTTTTTTTACTCTTTGCTCTATAGTATAGCAAATGAGCTATGAATAAAGATCGTTATATGGTAAACTATAGTCCTAACAAGGAGGAATTGCTATGGCTATAGCGTACAGTGAAGATCTAAGAAAACGTGCAGTGGCTCTAATTGAGGATGGCAAAAAAATAGAGAAAGTTGCAAAATTATTAAATATTGCACGATCAACCCTTTTTCGATGGGTTAGACAAAAAAAAACCAAGGGAAGTTTAATCCCCAAAAAAGACTGGCGCAAGGGATATGGCAATAAAATCCCTGATTTAGAAAAATTTGAGCAATTTGTTAAAGGCAACCCAGGAATGACAGCGACTGCAATGGCAGAAAAGTGGGGCTCTATAAGCGTAAGAGTATTCTGCAAGTGGCTCAAAAGAATAGGATTTACTCGAAAAAAAAAAGCTACGGTTATATCG
>JACDFK010000108.1 GCA_013815795.1 Candidatus Babelota bacterium
AAAAATGGGCGTATGGCAAAAGTTGCTGGAATTTTGCTCTCAAGACTCCGATCTAGAATATGTAATGATTGATTCTACTATCATTCGAGCTCATGCATGTGCTGCTGGTTATGGAAATCAAAGAGAACAAGGACTTGGTCGTAGTAAAGGTGGTTTTACCAGCAAAATACATTTAAAAGTAGATTCTTTAGGTAATCCTCTTAAAACTATTATTACCTCTGGAAATAAGAATGAAAGGTTCCTTCAAGCAGAAGCTCTTCTTGAAGGAACCTTTCATTCTTATGTACTAGCCGATAAGGGTTATGACTCAAGACCTTTGCGTGAAAGTCTCATTAGAAAAAACTGCACGCCGGTAATCCCCTCCCGGTCAAATGCTCTAAATCCCTGCACCTACGATAAACACCTCTACAAAGAACGGCATACTATTGAATGTTTTTTCTTCAAGGTTAAGTATTTTAGACGAATTTTTTCTCGATTTGATAAATCTGCTCGTAATTTCGCTTCATTTATAGCATTTGTAGGGAGTTTGATATGGTTGCGCTGAAATATCAACAGAACCTAGGAAAAACGTGCTTTAAAATAGTTTGGATGTTAAAGAGAGAATGTCGCGGACTTCCTAGGAATGGCTTTTGGAAGAGTCCGTTTAAGGGGTGAAAGGCTCTCTACCAATTTTGTACTATCCATGCTATTATTTCTTTCGTAATTTTTCTTTTTGTGAAAGAGGACGGTAATGGATGAACATATTTTAGTAATTAAACGGTCGTCGCTTTTTGAAAAAGTGGGAAATTGGCAAGGCTTTAAAGAGGGCTCTTTAGAAGAATTCCAGCTCGTAGTTTCGAGTCACAAGGAGTTTCACCCACGGCATCTTATGGAAAGTGATGATACTTACAAGCAAGTTATCCCCTATCTCGTTTTTTGTTATAAAAAACGTTATTTTTTAATGCAAAGGACTGAGCATTCTACTGAACAGCGTTTAAAGAACAGCTATACGTTAGGGATTGGGGGGCATGTAAGAGAGAGTGATCTGGTTAATGATTCTCTTATAGGATGGGCGCAGCGGGAATTTGAAGAAGAAATTTTTTATCACGGCGGCTATCAAGTCACTAGTGCAGGGCTGCTTAATGATGATTCAAGCGCTGTGGGTCGAGTTCATGTAGGATATGTTCTGATTCTTGAAGGAAATTCTGAGGATATTGTAGTAAAATCTGAACTTAAAAGTGGAATGCTCGTAACTCTGTCTGAAATCGAAGAATTTTTTGAATTTTTGGAGCCGTGGAGTAAAATTCTGTTTACTGCTTTAAAAGAAGGCATCGAATAATGCTTTTTGTCAGATAGGAACCCAACGGGTTAAAGCTTCTTTTTTTATAAAAAACAATCCAACTGTATAGTTTTATATTAGTTTCATAGACCGCTAAAAGGATCGTATAAAGAAAAAAATAAAAAACCGGTCATTAAAAAAGGGCGCCTATAAAGCGCCCTTTTTATAAAACAATTTTTGTTACATACGAGGTCGTTGGCTTCTTTGAGGCTCTTCTGTAAGGCTCACTCGAGTTCTTCTTCCCCCTAAAGATGTTCCGCGAAGGGCATTTATTATAGGGCCTGCACATTCCGCAGGTAACTGAACAAAGCTTCTTCTTTTTATAACTCGAACTTTTTGAATCTGGTCATCCTTAACACATCCAGTTTTTGTTAAATAAGCGATCACATCGTCTCGTGTGACACCGTCATCGGATCCCACATTAATATATATTTCTTGAGCTTCTTCTGAGATCGTTACTCTTTGAGAAGGAGTAAAGCTTATATCATCGTTTTCAAGAGTGCTTAAGAACCTATCATGAAGTATATGAGCTAATGCTAATCGAATTTCGTCAGCTGGTAGCTGTTCAACAATAGCTTCTATCTTTGGATCGATTGCTTTTGACAGATTTGCGATCTCTCTAACGTATTTGCTCGCTTCATCGATACGGGCTTTTAGTATAGTATCGCGAGAAGGAACTTCGATCGGATCGATCGTAATTACAAATTTTCGCTGAATATATTGTACTAATCTTACCTCTTGTTTATTGATAAGGGTAATAGCGATACCTTCTTTTCCAGCACGTCCCGTTCTTCCAATTCTGTGGATATAACTTTCGTGATCTTCAGGAATCGAATAGTTAACAACATGAGTCAAATTGGCAACGTCTATTCCTCGAGCTGCGACATCTGTTGCAACAAGAATACTTAGTTCACCATTTTTAAATCTTTTAATAACAATATTTCTTTGTGCTTGGCTCATGTCTCCATGAAGAGCACCTACATTATAACCACGCTTAATAAGTTGTTCAGCAACGTCACTTGTAAGAATTTTTGTTTGGCAAAATATAAAGCCGTAGAAATCTGGGGCACTTTCGATAAAGCGATGTAATGCTTGCATTCTTGATCGTGGTGGAACTATACAGTAATACTGTTTTGTGCCTTCGGTCGCAACCTGTTTTCTACTAACTCTTACAGAGATAGTATCTTTCATGTGCGATTTCATGATATCGGCTATACCGGATTTTGTAGTTGCCGAAAATAACCAAATTTCTCTATTTTTAGCAACGTAATGTAATATTTCATCAACTTCTTCTTTAAAGCCCATATCAAGCATAATATCGGCTTCATCAAGTACGAGGGTTTTTACATTGGCAACTGAAAGAGTTTTTCGTCGAAGATGATCGTTTAAGCGGCCAGGAGTTCCTACTACTATATGGCAACCACGTCGTATTGCAGCAACCTGTTCATCCATCGATACGCCACCATAAATAGCTTCTATTTTTATACCCATTACTCGTGCGAGAGCTGCAATGCTGTCTTTAATCTGAACTGCTAATTCTCGAGTTGGGGCAACGATTAAAGCTTGAGGAGCTTTTGTATTACTGTCTATTTTGTGCAGAAGAGGGATGCCAAAAGCGAGTGTTTTCCCTGTTCCTGTTTGAGCTTGACCATGAAAATCTACTTTTTCGTGGGTAAGTAAAAGAGGTATTGCTTTTTGTTGGATTTCGGTTGGTTCAGTGAAACCAAGATCATCAAGTATTTTTTCTAACGCAGGCGCTAGATTCAGTTCTTTAAACGTATTCATAAGTGTATAACAATCTTTTCTTTTAAGGGTACAAACTACTATTATTTCTATTAAAATAACCCCGCATTTTTGATTACATGAAAGGTCTTTTGAAATAAGGAAATTGGTAGTGTCTCTAATCCTTAAAAAAAACCTTTGAGGTTTCATTGCATGTATTAAACAGTATACCCTAAATTAAAAAATGTGCAATATGCAAGGAAAAAAAGAATTTAACTAAAAGAGTTAAGCTTTCTATACCCTCTCTTGTTCCTACCATAGTAACTATTGTGTAGTGTATGTGAAAAACTTGTATGTTGTATGTATGCGCACTACAGTTTTTTTGTAGTACAGACAGAAAGAAGTAGAAGCATAGAAGAAGGGACACACGTTTCATCGATTTTTTAAAGTTTGTAAGAATTTTCTGGCGGCAAGGCTATACGGGCGAAAGTATCCATTCAGAACCGAATTCGGGATCTATCCATACATCTTTTAAAAGTTCTCGAGTTTCAGGATTGAAATTAAGCATGAGACCTTTATAAGGATAATTCTTAATAGCTTCTAATTTTTTTATAAGAATTTCATTAGTAAAAGGCTTGTTTATGGTATGCAGTACGTCAATAAGAACACTTGCATTAATATAACCTTCTAAGGAATCAGGGGAAAGTCTTCCATCTGGATTATGACGTTTCATTGTAAATCTTTTGCTTTGGAAACCACTTTCTTTAGAAAGGGGAGGAAAAAGCACTGGCGTATCCAGCAAAAATGAACCTGGGACGCGTGTAGGAAATGGTAGTGAGTTCCTCTGTTTACACAACATTTGACAGAGAAGTACATTACAGTGCATACTCTGTATGAACACTTATAAAGAAGGCTTATGCAGAAGAGTTATAATGCAAAAACGCACTGCTTCAATAAAATTAGTCACAACAGCTCAACAAAGTGCACTTTTAAGTGCAGTGCAAACGGAGTCTGCACGGGTATGCAACACTCTTGTTCTACTTGCTCAAAAGAATAACTGTTGGAATCATGTTAAACTCCATCGTCTTGCCTATTACCCTATTCGTGCAACCACTACACTTGGCTCTCAGATGGTATGTAATGCACTTAAGGCTGTATGTAATGCTTTTAAATCATTAAAATCTAAAAAAACTAAAGAGCTTCCTCGAAGTACCTTTAAACCTACTTCTAGTGTCCATTATGATAAAAGAACGTATAGCTTTAAAGAGGGAGCTCTTTCTTTGTATACGCTTTCTGGCCGTATTGTGTTGCCTATGGCTCTAGGAGAGCCTCAAAAAGAATACTTA
>JACDFK010000040.1 GCA_013815795.1 Candidatus Babelota bacterium
GTTAGATTCAACGAGAAAGGCGTTTCCTTCGGAAAGTTTTGATTATAATGCGCTTTCAACAGTCAATTCACTTAAAATGATTAAAGGTTCTATTCCTAAAAGTCCTTTTTTCTTGAGATCAGGATGTAACCCTTTTAAAACAGTTCAAAATTATTCTAGTACAAAAATTTCAAAAGAAGAGGTGGAACAAATAAAAGAAAATAGGAAACAAAGAGCAAAATATCAGGAATTAATATTTTCATCGATCAAATTTCTGGTAGGAATGAGCACTGTATGGCCGTATTGTAACATGAAAGTTGATTGGGAAAGAAAAAAGATTGCGTTTACCATAGATGACTATAAAGAATTTTTAACCGGGCTCGTGTTTCTTCAGGTGTTAGAAAGCAGTTTCACTGAAAGGCACATACAAGAGAGTCTTATGAGAAATATTAAAACAAAAAGCCTTACAGAAAGGAACATACGATTTATGCATTTTCTTCCATGGCATCTTGGACTGCTTTTTGGGGGAAGCTATGCAACGTGGAACTTAATGGAAAAATGATAGAAAGTATTGTTATACTTAACTATGTAATTTTAGATTGAAATTTGTTAAAAGAGGGGGTATATGAAAAGAATTGTTGTGGTGGTTATGCTTAGTCTCACGTCTTTTTTTCTCTATTCGATGGAGAGTATTCAAGAAATTAATCTCGAATTATTAAAGGTGATCGAGAAACAGATGACTATTTCATCTATACTTATGAAAAGTAAAAGCCCTGATGGGAAAATAATCGCTATTCTTGATAGCAATGGAAATATTGCGCTCTATGATGGAATAACGGGCATTTTCATGGAGTTCCTTGTAAAGTCTCCTTCGGGTAAAGTAGTCCATTTAGGATTTAGTAATGATGGCACCAAAGTTACTTTTGTTACTTCTGCTGGTATCGAAAAATATCCTATAGTGACTCTTCTTAAACAGCGTAGAGTAAGAGTTTATTAGATAAGGTTTTATGAAATGTTTCTATCAGCACGTAGGTCAGCTAGGTTTTAAATAGGCAGATAAATTTTTTATTAATTAAAAAAGCTCTTATGTATTACCTCCAAAGATACAGAGTGCAGCCCTTTTTAAAACACAATTAAGCCTGAGAAAAGGTGCTAGTTTTAGAATTTCATATTCTTATACAGAAAAATCAGTTCTTTTAGAGGATTACAAGGTTTTCATATACGCCTGTTTAGTTTATTGAGGTTTGAAGCTTAGTATCAATGTGTTGTTACAGTAGTTACTATAAACGAAGATGATCGTTCAGCCTTGGTGAGAAGCAGAGTTAACCAGTATAAGAATTATGCAGAGTAATTCCAAAGTAGGTCACTGTTTGAGTGGCCATAGTAACTTTATAAGAAGCAACTCCCGCCTGAGCAACTAAATTAAGCCATTCGTTGTACGTTATTTCGCCCGCTCTGCGACTTTTTAATGATTCTATGAGTGCCTTTTCATTAAAAACCTGACTAATAATAAGTCTCTTAAAGTCTGCTGGTGCAGGATCTAACCAGATGCCAAAAGGACCTTCATATTTAGTATTATAGGTATCGATCGTAACAGTATAGGACGTTACCCCTATTTCAACAAGTGCTTGAAATTTTTGAGGAAATGACCACTGTTCTTTTTTACTGGTAAAAACAGTAGAAATTAGAGTACTAAGGTCTGACATCTCTTTGTCCCATGGTAGTTTTGTGTTGAAAAATACTCTCTAGCTTTTTTAGACTACCTGTAGATAAAGTATCCTTATTTTATGGTATAAAGCAAGAAAAAACAAGCTTCATTGGTATCTTTTATAACTCTAAAAAAGATTATTTTCTGGTATCTTTCGTATCGCGACGTAGAAACAATACACTGCCTTTAGAGTAGGATAAGATGCGCCTCTAATTTTTAGTAACTGGTTTAAAGGAGCTTAGGAGGTCTCGTAGTATAACTACGAGACCTCCTAAGCTTTATTCTATCTTCAGCACCTAAAATTTCAGCAACTGAAAATGAGCAAGGCTCTGCTTTGAGAATTTAAGGTATTGTGGCTCCGAGAATTCTTCCTGCTTCAAGTCCTATAACACAGGCCGCAGATGCAGGATTTCCCGCTGGATCTTTAGGAGCGACACTAAGATCAGCGATCATGAGGTTTTGTAGTCCAAATACCTCGAGTTTCCCATTAACCACCCCACCGTTCTCGCCATGAGCTGTTCGAGCCATGCGACAGGTTCCGGCGTAGTGATTGGCGTAAGTTGGAGATATCTGAGCATCTTCAAAGAGCTTTTCATCACTTTCATAGTCTGCGGGATTTGGGAATAAAGATTCTCCCCCCACACTTTGTGCAGCTTCTCTCATAAGTTTGAAGAATTTTACAACTCGGGAAGCATCACTATTAGGATCATCCAGGCCGCCGTCTGTATAGCCATTAAATGTTACAAATGGATTGGTAAATGGATTAGTATTTGCTAAAACGACATTTCCTTTACTTCGTGGGAAAAGTAACCATCCAATCACTGCTCGAGGAGTAGCTTCCGTAGTTCCCGCAAGTGTGGTAATGCAAGAACTAGGATTGGATCCTGCACCACCGCCCCCTCCAATGCCCGGTAAGACAATAAATTGACTATCTCTTGATGGCCCTTGAGGAGTGGTTGTATTAAAAAAACTCACGAAAGGGCCGCCCGGAAAGTCTCCCGAGAAGGTTCCTACTATTCCGTAGTGAATAGAAAGGTGAGCTCCTACATGTTCATTTACTAACACTTTGGGAATATTGTTTTCCTCAAGAACTTTCTTTGGACCAACTCCTGACAACATGAGTAGTTGAGGCGTATAGAAAGAGCCTGAGCATAGAATGATTTTTTTCTTTGCGAGAACTCGACATACATTTTCTCTACCACTTTGACCCTTTACTACAAATTCAACGCCCGTAGCTTTCTTATTGTCAAAGATAATGCGTGTTCCGGTAGCGCCGAGTTTTACCGTTAGCTGACGTTTACCAATTGAAGTACCGTCTTGATTGATAACGTCTCCCAAATAAGCTTTAGCGGTGAAACTTCGAGTGAACGCTCCATTTACTTCAGAGCAGAAAAGCTGTGCTGTTGAAGTTGCAAGATCGGTTATGTTGTAGTCATCAACTAAAGGAGCTCCTAAGATTTTTGCTAAATTTTCTGCGAAAGGAAATCTTGCCGGTGCTGTTTGGGTTATACGTAGGGGTCCCGATGTTCCTCGTAGAGGGCTCGAGATAGTACCGGCAGGAATATACGTTTCATTTGCAATTTCTAAAGGAAGAGTATTTGCCAGGCGCCAACGGTTATCGCCAGAAAAATCTGCCCAGTCATCAAATGATTGGTCTCCACGAACAAAAAGGTATCTATTATGGGCTAGGCTTCCTCCGAGCATCCTTCCGTTTGCTACAGGGAAAGATCCAATTATCTGATTTCTTGCATAAAAGTTTTCTGAATATTTAGGGTTGGTAAAAATATCTTCAAGGACCCCCTGCGAACATACTTCAATTAAAGGGTCGTTTATATAGTTTTGGCCTCGTTCAAGCATAACTACTTTGTTATTAAAATTATCGGATAACAGGCGAGCAAGAACACACCCTGCAGTTCCGCCACCTACTATAACATAGTCAACACACTGAGCTTTTGTGGGTGACTTTGCTTGAATTCCCAGAGGACTTACCAAAAGTGCTATGGAAAAAAGCTTTATGAGATTGTTCATAAAAATCCTTTTTTGTTGGGTTTACGGTGTATCATCTTAGACAAAATTTTAGGTAGGTCTCCTTTCTTGGTAACTGTTTTTTATAAAGAGAGATTCTAGAGATGAATAAATCTTTAGAAGAAAACTCTCGTACATTCACATAAGAACAATAAGTGTGTTTAAGATACCAGAGGCAAATAATGAAGTTCAATAAAATTCGCTTTTTTTATATGGTACCTTTTTGAAGCCAATGAGCAAAAATGATTTTTTTAAAATTGTGTTGTGATTAACATGAAGGCTGGTGTGATGATGGCACGTATCTTAGGTACTTATTGAGTGAAATCCTAGCGAAGGAGCAGTGCTGAAGTGAGTAATTAGTTATCAGAGAAACTAAATTATTGCCAGAGCGATGGACTCTTTAAGAAAATACAGAATTATAGTCCCTTTAAATCTTATGTATAGGGTTATTTACTCATGGTGGTCAGAATTGTAAGGTGATAGAAACTCTATGATTGAGTTTACCAACAAATTGTATGCTAATAGTGAGGTTTTTTAAAAGTTGACGTGGCATGCTGCGACAAAGAGCATCGTTTTCTAACTACTCTTCTTGAAGCGGTTTTTATAAAACAGCACTCAGGATTTTAAACGAGTGATCGTTAGGGTAGTGTGGAGGCACTACTGGAGTATACCACTCTTCGCTCCTCTTTTTATAAGGAAAACTTTCATCTGCTTAAGCTTTTTATTTATCTTATTATCCCGTTCTTTTAAAAGATCGAGGTGACTAAGCACGTTTTGCCCCCCTCTGTCTTTTCCATTGATATCAGCGCCATGATCTAATAAAAGGTGAACAATCTCCTGGTTTAGTTTTTTTGCTGCACTAAATAAACAGGTCTGGTCTTCATTATCTTTATAATCGACAGCGGCACCATTGTTTAAGAGAAGTTTCAGCATGTGTATGTCTCCGTGTCGTATAGCAAAAAATAGGCAGTTTCTACCGATGACATCTTTAGCATTACTATCAACACCCTTCTGTAAGAGAAGCTCTACAAGCTGTCTCATATCCTTATTCTTTTGGTTTGTAACTAATGTATGAGGCGTATATCTTTCCATTACATCAAATAAGCAGGTTCTCTTAAAGTCGTCACGGACAATTGATATGAGTACCTTTGCTTAAAAGCAGCTCTGTCGTACTATAACCTGTATGCTGAACTGCTTTGAATAAGCATGTCCTGCCGAACGCATCTTTCACATTAGGATCAGCTCCCTGATTTAAAAGGGCCTCTACCACGTGGTATTGTCTACTCTTAACTGCCTGATATAAACAAGTTTCTCCTTTGCGTTTTTTTTCATTACTATTGATGTCATTCTTTAAAGAAAATCGTATCGTCTCAGGACTTTTGCTGTCCATTGCAGGGAATAAGCGATTTTCTCCTGTATGCTTTTTAGCAAAAATATTCATTTTTTTTGTAGGGTGGCACTGAAGGGCAGGAGTACACAAGGCAACAACGATGACGATCGTTTTTTGAAAAAATGTCATGGCTACCTCTTTTTATGTAATGATAACAAGAAGTTTTTGAGATTATTGATTGTTAGTATATATACAAAAAGAAGCTTTTCAAGCGCGATTCACTACGTGCATTAGATGAATTATACCTCTCAATGAAAAAGAATACTGTACTCACGGGGTTTAAAAAATAGTTTGTTTTACTTTAATGTAAAGTCGATTTTTCTGTTTTTTGAGCTACCTAATACTATTTTAGTTCTAGTCGCTCCTTTACTGATTTCCTAATTCTATCACTATTTTAAAAGGTAATTTTAGAAGTGTGTCTTTTTACAAGCGTGGAGTAACTCTACTGTTCGTGAAAACCCTTTTACTGAGACCTATAGAAAGAAGTTTTTTCTTAGGTTTTGTAACTTTTTGAAGGACCTCCCGATCATTCCTGCTTGTTTGTTGACTTTCACTTAAGGAAAATGAGTAAAATAGTGCTGTAGTTTTATAACCCTCACCGTAAGGATTTTGATGATTCAGCGATTTTTTTTAATGTTCTTGATAGTCGTAGGTACACAGCTTTTGGTGCATATTGGATTTTTTAAGCAAGCTTCTGCTCAGTTTAAGCGCTATACGAGCGTGAGACGTTCGGAACTCTTTCCAAAGAAGTCAGCCACTAAGCCGCACCCGGATAGAGCTCTCGATACCATTCATTATAAAAAATCTAGTCCTTTTTTTGCTGCGCACTTTACAAAAGGCCTTGAGCACGATCCTATAACGGGTCTCTTGACGCTCAATGGCCAAAAAAACTATAAAAGCCTTCTTAAAGCCCTTTCAACCGGAAAACGTGCTGATTTTTCTGCTATTACCTACAAAGGATCACAGACTTTTATTAATCCTCAAGGAGCATTTTTACCCCTCCTTGGTTCTACAGATATATCTGCATTTAAGATTCCTTCTTTTCCACAGCTTTCAACTCCTGAAGCAGCTGCTCTTCTGCTTGAACTATATGCAATGGCATTATGCCGAGATATAAGCTTTCATGAGTACGGCTCGGGCAAAGGGCCTGATGCTAATGGTAAAGGGGGATCTGTTACTACTGATGTAGCTACGTATCTTCAGGCACTTGGTGAGCTTTATACGGGTCCCCGAAATGATCAAGGAGTGGTTGATGCCTCCGTTCTTTTCAAGTGGGTCCCTTCAGGAAGTTTAAAAGGACCTTATATTTCGCAATTTCTTTTACTGCCGTTAAACACTATTTTATATTCTACGTTTCCCTCGGGGTTACATCTTTCTTCTTTACCAAAGGATCCTTTTATTATGCAAGATCAAAAGCGACCTATAATGTGTCCTTATAGAGATTTTGCTGTATCCTTTGAAGACTTTATAGCTCTTCAAAATGGAGAGATACCTGTGCCCTATTCTCGGTTAGATTATGATCCGACAGCGAAACGTTATATAAGCACCGGGAGAGATCTTGCAAGTTGTGTTCATTTTGATCATCCTTATGAACCATTTTATAATGCCTTGACGATATTAGCTGAATTAGGGTTCCCCTCTAAAAAAGAAAATTTTTACTCTTTAAGCTGGGCGCTTGTCGCGGGCGTTTCTGTTGAAGCGTTGAAGGCTTCCTGGGTTCAAAAATGGCGTGTTTCTCAAGTTTTGCGTCCCGAAGCCTTTGCGGGTCTTGTTCATATTGCAGTTACTCAAGGAGTTAATCCTTGCAACCTGCATAGTTCCTTTTTTGTTCCTCATGCTGGGATAGATCTGCTTGATCTTACCAAACATTATAACAGGCGCCAGGGAGCAGCTACGTATCTTTTGAGCCAAACCTATCCTGAAGGATCTTCTTTGCATCCAAGTTACCCTCAAGCTCATGCTACGATAGCGGGTGCCTGCATCACGGTTATTAAAGCGTTTTTTGATAATGAGGTGAAGATAGCTGCTCATGTGGTACCGGTAAAACCTGACCCGTGCGATGCTACAAAACTTATATCTTTGAAAAATGAAGGAGAAAAGGATATGACGGTAGCTTCTGAACTCGATAAACTTGCTTGTAATATAGGGGCTGGCAGAAATTTTGCAGGTATTCATTATCGTGCAGATCTTGAACAGGGGCTCCGTCTTGGAGAAAAGGTAGCGCTTACCTATTTACAGCAGCAGATAGCTTTACAGTGTGGGCCAGATTTTAAAGGATTTATACTAACTACCTTCGATGGTGTCAAAGTATGTGTAACGTCAGATACCGTGAAGCCTGTAATTCGGACGCATACGGATACACCTAAAACCAAAAGTAATTCTTAGTCGAGTACCTTTGAGCCGGGGTATAGTAATGAATAACTGTTGTAAGAGTCTTCGTCACATGAATAATTAAGGCTCTTTAAAAAGGGATTAATCATGGCGAGCTCCTAAGCTTTTTAATCTACGCTCCGATTCTTTCGAGCGAGCGGATTGAGATGTTGTTAACTATGCACAATGGCGGGTTGAGCATCTTTTTGTGTTCATGCCGGCACAAGACTACATCAAACAGGTGCTTAAAACGTTCGAGGAATTTCCGCCACGACAGAAACCCGCAAGTTTTAGTATACAACGGGCGATGGAGCATTTTGAAGCCGCTTAAGGGTGCACTTTCGTGCTTTAAGAGTTCGTATTGAAAAATTACAGTTTTATAAAGAATAAAGCATCAACGGAGACAGTATAGTTTCTCTTTTGTTAAAAGGTTATTAGTTTAGTAAGGCTCTAAAACATGAGGATTTCGGTATGGACCCCACAAGAATTATACGGTTCTTTTTTATAGGACTCTATTTTTTAGCTATTCATTCTTTATATGCTATGCACCACGAGTGTACAGCTCTAGCACTTATTTACGAGGACTTAACTATTATAACTACTATCCGAGAAAAGTATGGCGACTATGTAAAGGCACTGAATGCCCTCCTAAAAACGAGTCGTGAGATAGATGAGGCATTAATAAACGGTACCATTGATCACACTGTAGCGACCGTAGCTCAAAATGCTATCATCAATAACTTACATGAGATTGTGCAAAAAAGAGAAAAAGATGAGCATCTTCTTCATAGGGAACTCTATAAAATCGCTAAAAAAGTAGACCTTGTGCTTTCCGATCCGACCGTTCCCGAAGAGGTCAAACGATATGTAGTTGCTCAAAAAGAAGCTACGATAGATTTACTGTTTAAAAGTTAAGGAATATTGTATTCGCTTTTCAGGCTTTGACTGGTATCTTGTGAATTTGGTAAAGAGCCTTTTAGGAGGCCTTCTTTTATTTCTTAGTATCGGAATTTGAGGGGACTTTTACCCCTTTTTTACGAGCTTCTGAAAGGCCAATAGCGATTGCTTGTCGGGGATTAGTGACTTTTTTTTCTGACATGCCACAATAAAGAGTACCTTTTTTAAATTTCTTCATTGCTTGTGCCACACTTGCTCGTGCGGCTCTTCCATATCGTGCCATAGCGTCTCCTTTGCGTTGATAGTTAACTACAGTTATTATAGCCTTTAAAAACGGCTTTCGGTAAGATTTCGGTAAATGCTTTATAAAGCATTTCTGTTCAACTATCTTTAACGCTTGTCTTCTTGGAGTAACCGTTTTTCAACAGGAGAACCTGATAATTTCTAATTAGCTTTAAAAAGCATAATTTTAGTATAACGTTTTATGCGTGCCAAAACAAGAGTTTTACTATCGGTGCACTATTCAAGGCTGCTGTAAACAGTATATATTAGGTTTAAAGTTTCACTGTTTCATGTAAAAAGGTTCAGAATATACTGATACTTACGACAAAAGACACCTCATCTTTTAAATACAGAATGATCGCCCTTTTTCTTCGTGCTGAATTATACTGTTCTGATCAGTTTTTAAAGTTTTTATCTGCCACGGATAGTTAGTTACGGATTGGGAATCCTTTTTTTCATGAGAACCTCTTGCACTTTATAAAAGAGTAATTTAACAATTTCGCTTGCTATAAAGTAGCATACGACAATTACTGCTATTATACCAAGTGAGTGCCATTCAGGTTTTACAAACTTAAAGAGTGTTTTTCCCCAGCGTGTTGAGGGAATAGTTATAGCCGTGAGAGCGGCCAGTGTAGAGATGCTTAGAAGTATCCATGAAGGCCTTTGAGCCTTATAGAAGACTCCTGCTGTTCTTACTGAATAGATAAGTACAAGCTCGGTCAAAATACTTTCGATAAACCAGTTGGTCCGTAATACCTCAGGTCCCTGACGATAAAAAAAACTAAACGTCACAAAATCAAAAAACGAACTAGTGAGTGCCAGTACTCCTGCAGAAAATGCCAAGGAGCGTAAATCATAATTTTGAGGTTTTTTGATCTTATCTTGATCTACTGAGTCTGCTGCAATTGCGATCATGGGCATGTCAGACAGGAGGTTAACCAAGAGTATCTGCATGGGTAAAAGAGGCAGGAAATCTAACCAGACTGAGGCGAGCGCTAGTGAAATGCAGTTGCCAAAAGTCGAGGCAGTTACCGCGAGAATATATTTCATCGTATTAGAAAAAATATTTCTTCCAATCTCTATACCCCTAATAATCACGGCGAGGCTCGGGTTAAGTAGGACAATCTCTGCTGCGTCTTTTGCGACATTACTGGCCCCTTCTACCACAAGTCCTACATGTGCCGCTTTTAAAGCTGGAGCATCATTTATTCCATCACCAATAAAACCTACGACGTTACCCTTCTTTAAGAGATTGACGATTTCGAATTTTTGTTGTGGAATAATTCGTGCAAAAAGTGTGTAGGTATGAACCGCTTTTCGCTTCTCTTCAGGGGAGAGATCTCTAAATTCCGGGCCTGTAATAATGGTATCTTCAAGTCCTATCTGGCGCGCTACTGCTGAAGCTACTTCTTTACTGTCTCCCGTGACCATTTTTATGGTAATGCCTAGTTCGCTTGCTTTTGTAAGAGCATCATGTGTAGTTGATTTTATAGGATCGTAAAAGGCCGTAAGACCCACAAAGGTAAAATCTTTTTCTTCATCAAGAGCATCAGTAGGGGGACTTTTTTTATAGGCTACGGCAAGAACACGATTTCCCTGTTCTGCCTGATGAACTATCCACTGATTGATCTGATCTCGATTCTCAAAAGGTAAAGAGAGTTTTTCAATACTTTCAAAGGCACCCCGTGTGACTAGCATACTCTCATCGTTTTTTGAAATTAGCATCGAATTTCTACGTAAATCAGGATTAAAAGGTATTTCTTTAATGAGCGAGTACTGCCTACTTTCATTATGTAAGTCCGCTGAAGCTGCTTTTAAAAGGGCATTATCAAAGGGGTCCAAAGATCCTTCTTTTTTCGAAGCGAGAAGCATAAAAGGAAGCACGGTGCCCTGTTTCACTTCATACACAGCGTTTACCGACAGATTGTTTTCTGTAAGGGTACCCGTTTTATCGGTACATAAGACCGTGATAGCTCCCAAATCTTCTATTGCTGAAAGCCGTTTTACTACCACATTATGCTTAACGAGCTGTAGTGCGCCTCGAGAAAGAGCAAATGTTATTACGGTAGGAAGTGCTTCAGGAGTAAGTCCGAGTGTAAGCGCCATAGCAAAAAGGAGGAGTTGTACTATGTCTGTTTTTGAACCTTTGGCAAGAAGATGAAAAGTAACTATGCAGATAATAGTTATAACTACGACAGAGAGAATGAATTTACTCAGACGTGTAGTTCGTTCTTGAAATCCGCTATACTGAACAGTTTTAATAGTTAAATGACTTATTTCCCCTAACATTGTCTTTGATCCGATTGCTACTACTACTCCGCGTGCGTTACCCCCTACAACGATGGTTGCAAGGAAACAGGTATTGAGTGCTTGATACACGTCTTGAGGTGCCGGATCTTGAGGGATGCCATTTTTTTTGGAAGGCATCGATTCCCCTGTTAAAATAGACTCATTCACCTGTAAAGATCCTTCAAAAAGCACTATATCTGCAGGAACATAATCACCAGTTTGTAGAATTACAATATCTCCCGGCACAAGCTCTTTGTTATCGACAACTACCGTTTTTCCGTCTCTTATAACTGTTGCTTTCATAATTAAGTGCTCTTGTATGAGCTTAAGCGCCTGTTCTGCTTTATATTCTTGGTAAAAGCTTAAAAGTCCATTAAGGAAAACTATTCCTGAAATTGTAAGTGCGTTTACAAGGTCGTGTAAAAAAAATGATATACCGGCGGCGCTTAAAAGAAGATATGCAAACGGTGTATTATACTGCCGAATAAGAAGTGACCACCAGGGGGTTTCATGTTCTTCTATACTATTACGACCGTATTTTTTTTGGTATGCTGTCACCTGCGAGGTTGTTAATCCTTCAGTAAGAGAAGTTGAAAATGCTTTTTTAAGCTGTTCTTTTCCATATGACGCATAATTAAGTGTCTTCATGCTGGCCTTCGAGGAGTTTTTAGGAGATCTTTCTTTAAAGTTCATTACACCTACTATAGCATAAAAGAAATGCTTTTCGCGCGGGTTCGTTTGATAAAAATAAACTCTCCGGTGATGAAGCCCTGAATGTAGGTTGTTATTAGGGTTTAAGGTAGTATATCGTTCTTGCTGTAGGCGTTCTTATACGGATAGAGGAATGAAAGGAGCATGGGTAAATGATCTCTTGTATTAGATACTAATGAGTGTCTATTATGTGTAAGTATCATTACGAACCGATAAAATAAGTTCGCCCAATCTTACTACCATTAAAAAAACCGGATACCTCGTAACAGTGCAAAAGAAACTACATTTATGAGCTCGTATGTAATCTTTACCGTTGGATTTCTGATACTCATCTCTGCACCGACGCGTTGCATGGAACACATAGATGATCTTATCACACACAGTGGCCACCCGGGTGTAAAAACGGACTCTACAGGGTTTAGAGTTATATGCCGCGGTCATGACTTTGTTCTACAAAAGACAAGAATGAATGGACTATCAAAAGAGCTCATAGTTCAAAGTGAAGGTGTTATCTCCCCTTCTTTTTATTACCTTGGTAATGTTTTACAGTTTATCTTCGCAACAAGAACTATTCTTCCTTTCGATGTTGCATCTTTTATTGTATATTTACTTTTAAATGTTGTGATTGAAAAAAGTTTAGAATACAATCTGGAGCCTTGGAAGGCGTTTAAGGGAAATTTCGAAAAAATCTCCTCGGTAGCATGTAGTCCTGATGGAAAAACTTTTGTTACGGCGTCATTTCAAAACGCAGCATGTATGTGGTCTGCTCAAACTAATGGTTTGTTAAGTGAATTTGAAGGTCATACCCAAGGGATTACGTGTGTAGCATATAGTCCTGATGGAAAGAATATTCTTACAGGATCATTTGATAATACAGCCTGTTTATGGACTATTGACACAAAAAAGGCAGTACAACTGTTTAAAGGGCATTCGGAATGGATTACCTCTGTCGCGTTTAGTCCAAACAGAAAAACAGTTCTTACCGGATCATGGGATAAAACAGCAGCTCTGTGGGATATTCGAACGGGGAACTTACTAAAAAAGTTTAAGGGTCACCGTGCAGGAATTAATGCAGTAGCCTTTAGTACCGATGGTGAAAAAATCTTTACGGGTTCAGCTGATACGAGAATGCGTCTTTGGGATATTAAAACAAGGAAACTTATAAGAGAATTTAAAGGACATTCAAAATCAGTTACGTCGCTTGCCTGTAGCCCTCATGGAAAAACAGTTCTTACAGGATCAACAGATAATATCGCTCGTTTATGGGATATTAAAACAGGAATGTTACTAGCAGAGTTTAAAAAGCACGATGAGGGAATTACATCGGTCGCTTTTTGTCCTGATGGAAAAACTTTTCTTACCGGTTCCTATGATAAAACCGCTTGTTTGTGGAATATTCAAACGGGTAGCCTTATAAGACAACTAAAAGGACATTCTGGAGCTCTTACATCGGTAGCATTTAGCCCCTGTGGAAAGAGGATTCTTACAGGATCTAATGATCAGACAGCCTGTTTTTGGACTATAATTCCTTGTCAAGCAACCAACTGGATCTTGAGCAATGGAGATATTTTATGTGCATGGTTCTTTGAAATAATAGGTAAAGCGCTAGAAACACAGCGGCCCTTTTATATACAAGAAGAAAGTTTTGAGCATGATGTTTTTACACTGCTTCCTGAGTATGTTCAAGCGTATTGTAAGAAGTGGTATTGCGTATCGGTTGTTTCTCGAACAGAAAGTTCATTGCTTTATAAGATCACCCTTTCTTTGAGTTTAGAATTAAGTTTTGAAGAACATGTACTTGAAAATACAACTTCAGAATCTTTCTCTCAAAGTGAGTCATCTTCTAATAATCATACGGGGCGATTGGGGTGTACGGTACAATAGTGTGATGAAGTGCATTAATTACAATATTATTAAATGAGCGCACAAATAAAACTAGCCTAAAATACGTAATTATCTTTACGGACCTTCGTACCTAGTGTACTTCGCAAACCGTGACATTTATCACTCTACGAGGTTGAAGCGTTAACAGTTCAAAAGTCTTATAAGAAGAGTCTAGCCTACACCTACCTTTCTCAAAAGATATACACTAAAAAAATAAATTACTATCTTTATTATTAAAAAAATATAAACTAAAAAATAATATATAGTAAAAATAAATCTACTAGCTCGAATTTCTCATTTTGGAAGAGAGGCCTTTATCTTATTTAAAATGGGGGCATACAAGCAGGGGGCTTTTAAAAAATCGATAGATAAAAACAATATAAAAGGACCTAATTATATGAACTATGGTATAAATTTTTTGGTAATAGCTTTGATGATGACTACTGTTTCTCACTGTATGGAAAACCCCGAGAAACTTATTTCGGTTACTGAGCGCAATGCTCAAAAAACTCAAAAAAATGAACTGAGTATTTCTTATGAAGGTAATAACCTTTTTTTTCAAAAAACCTTTGTTGATGAACGCTCTCAAAAGATTATAGTGAAAGATAAGGTCAAGATTTCCACTTCTCATAAGTACATGCATAATTTATTACAGTTTATTCGCTGTAGTAGGAATGTTCTTCCTTTGGAACTTAGATTTCTTATTGCAACTACACTTACTCGTTTAGCTCTTGGAAAGAGTATAGAGAATTATCGAAATCCCTTTAACGGTTTCAAATGTCTTACTAAAGATTTTTCATCTCTCGTATTTAGCCCTGATGGAGAAACTTTCCTTATGGGGTTGTCTG